>JBDKKX010000187.1:0-9509 GCA_039795795.1 Bacteroidota bacterium
ACCGCCCCTTCCGAATGTGGTACCCGTTGTAAAATGCGGTTTTTGTATTCCACCCCATTCACATAATCCCAGGTTTCTTTCACTACGCCTGCATTGTCTTTGAGGCTTTTCTTTAATTTCGCCCCTGACGCATCGTAAACCAACTCAATACTGCCACTATTCAGGGCATCATTCGGCTTGCTGATCACGATTTTCATCGGCAAATTCAAATAATTGTACTCAATGGATGTGATATACTTATTTTTATCGTAGATCAGATTGCCATTTCCATCATAGCCGTATTGGTCACTCGTAACCGCTGGATTGGTTTTAAAACCTCTGTCCAATAAACTGGATTCTGTAATGGATTTCAATTGATTTCCCCCGACATACGAATACTTTAAATTATCAATTAACCCATAGTTCCCTGCAACAAATTTGCCTTCTGCCCAGCCCCCAAGATTCATTCCGTTCCGTTTTAAAGTCTGGATATTGCCCCGCAAATCATAAGTCAACTGCTCTTGAAATTTATTATCCGTCGAAAACGTGGAACTCCAATTGCCAGGCGGATAAGTTTGTTTGGGCGATGGCGTATAAGTTTCGGTCACATCAAAGAAATTAGCATTCGTCAAGCGATTCAAATCATCGTATGTAAAACCATAAGACTGTTTTGTGCGTCCCGCGACTTGCCAAGTCGTACTGGAAATATTGCCATTGTATTGGGGTGCCGCACCCGTTTGAGTCTCGGGGTCATCATACATGATACTCTGACTGAATAAATCTACATTATTGTCTGCAACAGGCGGCAAATATTCCGATTGCCCAATCGCTGTACCCACAAAAGGCGATATTGCTAAATTGAGGATAATCTTACTACTCCCTCTCGTAGTTGGGGTTAAAATGGGTTGATCAGGCTCCAGAATTGTGGGTGAAATTTTAGTTTTACTATCTTCTCGTGTTCTTGCACCATTAATGTCCGTCAGCCAACCCCGTGTATTGTAACTGTAATCAATGGATTGTAACGCCCTATTGACCCCATTGACCAGTTGATAGCCAATATTCTTCTCAATCAACTGGTCTTTGTAATTATACACCATGTTATTGAGTGTAAACGTCGGCGCACTCAAGCTACTGCCATCCACCGTATAGAAATACCGATGGTCGGTCATCCGCATGCCATTGTCGTAACTATAATTTTCCCAACTCCGTACTTGACGCACACCATACTCTGAAAAAAGATATCGAAGGGTCATCGTGGGTTGTCCTGCGCCCGTTAAACCCGTGATGGACCAATCTACGCCCTCAACATCACTATCCAAAATCGGATTTTTCGATACGCTGGCACTCATCAAATGCTGTTTGCCCGTCCAGGCAGGGTTTCCCGTATAGTTACAAGCATCCCGTCGTTCCACATACGACCAAAGGAAATCCGTCGTCGTATTCGTTCCTGCATTCTTCAAAACCTTCGCCCCTTGATGTTTCACCCAAGATTTGTTCGGATAATATACCGTTTTGGTTAAGGTATCTGTGATTTGGCTGTCGGTCAAAGTAAAATCGGCTCCTGACGTTGGATTGACGGTCGCAAAACCTGTTTTTATCACTCGTCCCAACTCGTCATATTGCGTCGCCAAATGCTTTTGCGGATTTGCCGCACGCATACTGCTATCTTGCATCAAAACCAACAAATTTCGAGCATCGTAATAAAACTTTTGGACTCCACTTCCTGGAATCTTTTTTTCTTGCAAACGCCCTTTGTCATCATACTTGTACTGAAACGTTAAGCTGTCATTGACCATCCCATTCGCATTAACCGTTCCTGGAGGTAATACAGCAACCAATTGTCCTACATTATCATACACATTGTAAGTATCCACCGTATCTAACACGGTACCTGTCTTCAAAAATTTGCGCGTCAAAATAGTTCTTCCTAATTTGTCTTTAAAGAGCATTGTTTGTTTCCCATTTTCATCCGTCATCGTCGTTTTAAACAAAGTATTGGCATCATAAAAGCTTGCGCCCGAACAGACCCCATTCGTTACCACAAATTTACGCACTTCTTTCAAGGTATCCGTACCATAATTTGTTAAAATTGAAGTTTTATCCGCATTAATTTGCTTCAGAGGACGACTTAAAGGCGATGCTTCATATTCCGTTTGGGTAAAAGGGACGATGGAAAACGGATACGAATCGGGATAACCCGAAAGACTATTTTGAAACGGTTGATAGGCTTTATCCTGCCGTCCCAACGCGTCATAAGTCACCACCGATTTCAAATGCAGACTATCGGGGGTATAGTATAGCTTCACTCCGCCGATAGGACGACCCAAACCATCCATATACGCTTCACTCACCAAAGGAGTCGCTACATTCGCATAAGTATTCGTCGTGCGCAAAAAATTATAAGGATTATTGGCATCTTTGTACTGATAGGCATATTCGGTAGTGGCTTGTACATCCGTACCCCCATCATTCATCCGATTTTCAATTTTCTTTAATCGTTGAAGTCCATCGTAAGAAAATTTGGTTTTTAAACCATTTTCATCAATAATCCATTCCAATAATCGGCTATTGTTATTGTTCAAATACTTAAAATTAGAAACCAAAGTCCCGAATTTCTTTTGGGTTAAAACGCCATTATTCCAAGTGTATTCTAATTCCACTGTCGAACCCGTTGCTTTAAACCGTTTTAAAGCTCCATCGGTCGAGTACTCTTTAATCTCTCCTGTTTGTAACCATCCTGAATTGATTCCTCGCTTCCACATATAAGATTTATAAGGCATTGGAGTTGCCCATCGCAGATTTAAGAAAGGACTGTCATAAAGCCCTGTAACATACTCTATTTTGGGACCTTCCACAATCAATCCATTGGTTTTGCGATAAATTTCAATAGGTGTAAGCACATTATACGTTACTAACCAATTATATGGATTAACAACAGTTGGCGAAGATGGCACTACAAAATCAATAGGATACTTATATTCTAATTCGCTTATCGCATTATCGCTATTCGTCACCTTTGTTTTAGTGGGTAAACTAAATTCACTATGCCCATATTCATTTTCAGTCACCGTAGAAACCCCATCTTTGATATATGTTTGTTTAGGTGTCCTGATGAAACTGGGTTTTACAAGCGGATATTGGCTTATAAAGATTATTTGAGCTTGTATAGAAGTGTCCTCAGGAAATGTGATTCTTGGTCTATAGGCATAATCATTAGAGATATAATTTACATTGATATCATTTGTGGATTGACTCCTAACACTACCCAATGTATCCATTAGGTTTAATGCACTAAGCAATCCTGTTTTAACTTGCGGGGGGGATGCAATTCTTGGATATTGTCCATACACAAAACTATCCAAGCCTGCTGCATGTTCTTGATAAAATTCATAAATGGACTTTCCACTACCTACTTTTTCTTCTGAAACGCGACTATACCCAACATGATAACCATTATAATCACTCAATGGCACAATAGGAGCATTTGAAATAGAAAGGTAAGAATAATCCAATCGAACTGTATTAAAAGCTCTATTCGGGTCATTCTTAAGAAACATTGTAAGCGTATCCGAATATTTTGGTGTTACCATTAACACACCACTGGAAAAAGCATCTCGTTCATTGGAATAACCGTAATTAGTAATGGTGTTTTTAGCGGGGTCACTCCCTTCGTTAGAAATGACTTGTCGAATCCTCAATCCACCCACAATTTGGTGCTCATTTCCAACTTTTATTCGATTCGCTTCAAAATTAAAGGTCGTGTATCCCCCAGTTGGGTAAGTAATCTTTGTTAGAATACCTTTTTTCATGAAAGTTTCATTTGGAGTACGATTCACCCCTGTCATTGTAAGTTGGTTGGTTGTGTTAGGTGCATTATACGGCTGCCTTCCATTATAAAAACCCCAATGATCATATTGGTTGGACAAACGATTTGGATACTGATTGTCACCCTCGTATTGAAATACATAAGGCGGAATAGTTTGTACAGGTATTTTAAATCTTTATTCATTGTGCAGTAAAAAGTAGTAATTTCACGGAAAAAGTTAGAGACAATTTAAAATTAAGATTTATACAAAAAATAAAAATAATAAAAATCGGAGTAAAAAATTTGCAAAAATACCTACAGGAGGGTATTTTTGCCCCAAAATCAGTTCATTGACAAGTATCTGGGTTGCTCTATAAAATCATTTAGAGCGTAAAACTTGGAATGGAATTGCGTCTATTGTATAAAAACCACATACAATAGTTCCTATAAAAGGACCAGAAGTACGAAAACCAAGTGCTTCGCAAGGCAAACCGCCGCGGGAGTTACCCGGCGTAACGCTCATCGAGGAAATGTGAGACCAATGACGATCCTTTTTCGGAAGGATAAGAAGGGCTATTTTCGTTGAAATGAGTAGATTTCTATATTTTTCTATGGAAATTGTAACTATAATCTTCAATTTTAAGTAGATGCCAAATTTGAATGGGTTCAGGTTCCGAAGCAGGATTTTGAATGTTTTGTTCTTGATATACTTTTTCGTATGCTGTTACCGCAGGTGCTTGGATATCCATCCCATATAGGTAACGATGCCCTTCGGGAGTGGTAATTGTAAACGAACGTAAACCATCTTGTCCTGTTATCAAATCAAATTCAACCTTGATATCTTGTTTAGGGATGAGTACGACTTCCTTATTGGCATTAATATAAAATTTACCCGAATAATTGCCTGCCGTAAAAGAAAAAATGTCAGGCTCCAAATCATTGATTTGTAAACCTGGTAACGCTTTTATTCCCGAAGTTGGAGAGGACAACCCAGATAAATAATTTTTTATATTTCCAGCACTTATATCTTTTGCAATGGCACTTCCTCCATTTAAATATCCCTTTGATGTAACCTCAGCAGATTCATCTGGGAATCCAAGTATTGTTCTTGAAATTTGTCCTCCAAAGTTTAGATTCCATCCCAATCCGACCCAACTCGCTAATTCGGCTACTTTGATGCCCGACGCATGGTAAGACAAACGAATCGGCAAAGATAAAGGACCTTCTTGGATAGTCGTAATAGGGATACTAATATTCGGAACACCTGTAAAGTGACTTACAGGAATATCCCCATATTTGCCAAATGCGGTCGCATTAGCAGAGGGCATTGCCACGTCATTTAAATAACGATTGATCGGTTGAGCATCTAATCGACTGGCTATCAAACCTATCATTAAAAGGAGGACACTGCATCGTTGCCCTCGAAAATTTCGATTCAATTCCATAAAACAGTTCTAAAAATAAATAAATACAGGTTTCTTAACAGAGCACGCCATAGGCTAATTCGCGCAAAAGGGGCTTCTGGCAAAGGAAAATCGTTGCGGTTAAAGCATAGCACGAGCAGATCCGCTCAAAATGCTACTTCTAAGCAAAGCAATAAATAATTGATTTTCAATGATTTAAGAAGAATTAAAAAAGATAGAATCGTTCATCCGTTTGATTAAAATATGTATGGTTTAAAAATTTGTATGAATTCGGGATAATAAAATAAAAGGATACATCAGTGGTTGACCTTGTTTATTTTTTATTTATATCCATCATTTGTTTATTCGCATACTTTTCTTTTTCCTTTTGTAGGGAACTCAGCCAATCTACATACATCTGTTCGGGCATGGTGCGATAACCCAAGCGATGAATTTGAGTGTATAATAGGTTCATCTCTTCCCACCAGATTTTACCTTGTGGATGAAGCGGAACGGTGGCAATATCGATATGAAGCATTTTCATCAACCGTTCTACTTGCTTTTTACGCGTTTCTGCCTTGAAAAGCATTGCATTGATGCCCTTTGGAAAATGCTCCAAAGTCAAATCGCAACACTTTATAATGAATGTGCCATCGTTGTCGGGATACTTGCGGTCAAAGCCTTTTGCCAAGTCCAGCACGCAAAGAGCAATACATTGTTTGTCGTCCAATGCGTCCATGTAAATCCCATTTTGAATCGCTTCCAGCGTAATATACCCCGAAGCCATCAGCCAAGCATCCATCGGAAAAGACGCACTTGTTAATTCCGTATTGTACCAACCTGCTTTTTCCGACTGATGTTTGATGTAAATATGGTTCGGTGCCAGTGCCAAGGCACACGGAACGCCCAATGCTTCACAAAGAATCTTGTACAAATACGGCATCGAATGACAATTGCCTTTCCGAGTTGCCAATAATTTGGTCACAAACATATTCTCCCAATGCTTTGCCCCAAAAATATCGTCGAAATCATAAGTTAAAGGTAAATTTCTAAGAAAGTTATTGCTATTGCTTAACTTGAAATAAGTTGTATCGCAAATCGTTCTAAAAATAGCAGCATACTTTTTTATCAATTGCTTATCCGATTTTGTATAGTCGAGACTATCTGAAGCAATACGCAGTTCAACAATCTGTTTCAAATAATCAATCTTTTTTTGATAATCTGTCAAAATGAGTTTATCATCAAATGCACTTTCAACCAAGAATAGAGCTTGTTTGAAGCAGCCCTGCTTGCTGTTATTTAACTGTGATAGCAATTCGTCAAGTTTTTTTTCATATATGGATTGGCAACTACTCTTAGTAGCAAACAAAATAAATATTAAAAAAATATATAATTTTATTTTCATATTTTTTGCTAATAAATTAATTAAAAGTAATATATTGATAACCTTGCTACAAGATAGCAACTTATTAAACTTTATGAACAAAAAGATTTTAACTAAAATAGTATTGATAATCAATTAATTATAAAATAAAATTCCTTGTGTTCACAAAGTCTATTAAATATTTAGCAAAACCACTATGGCTTTAGGTTATTTTCCTCTGCCCAGATATTTAACAACCCAAGTAAGCAAATACAATAATACACCCCAAAAAATGCTATTTGGTATAAGATTGAAAAGTGTAGTATCTAACCTAAACGGTTTTCCTGTAAAAAAAAGAAATGATTTTTCTATAAAATTCAGCTTTTTTCCCCATGAGAAAATCATTAGAAAGGGTAAAGTTATCATTACAAGTATAATATAACTTCCAATAAATAAAAAAAATAGTTTCAACTGTTTCATAGATTAGTTTTTTACTCCTTGTTGTTTTAACCATGTTACAATTGTCTGGATTAGCTTATCTGTTTCTATACCTGGGCGTGCTGCGTCAAAATGATGCCCGTTTTCTCCATCCCCTACTACAGGAGCATTTTGTACTCCGCCTTTTAGAAAAGTTAAAATGTCTTGCGGATTACTCAATAAATCACCTTTAATATCATATCTGATAACATTTTTAATATTTTTATTGGTGGTTAATTCTTTCCATAAGGGCGATTTGTCTGAAATAGGGCTTCCTATCAAGATTAAATTATCAATAACTTTACCCTCTTTAGCTAATTGGAGTGCTACTTGTGCTTGCATGACACTCCCGTAAGAATATCCTGCGAGATTCAATTGTTCCCCTTCCTTTAGAGGATTGTCCTTCAAATCGTTACGATAAAAATCAAGCGCTTTTTCTATTTGGTTTTCGACTCTTGGATTTTGTATCAGCTCCGCCGATTGTGCCGCTGCAATAGCATTGCTACTTCCATACATGATATGCATGTCATAAATATTAAACTCATGTCTCCTTTCAGATGTAAACATAACATCTCCCAACTTACCATGTGAAGCATCAACTCTTTGAAAACCAATTCCTTGATTAGCAAATGCTTGCCCCCACCGATTTATGTAATTCCATCCATCTTGGTCGTTATTAGCACCACCTACAAAATATACTCTTTTTCCATCTGGATCAATCGCTACTGTTGGTCGATTGAGTACATAAACGTAAGGCGAATGACTCGAATATTCTAGTGCCAACGGATCAGGAGACAACCAACGACTCGCTACCTCTGGCTCCAAATTATACTCTGCATACATCGTATCCCGCGTCAGAAAGGCAACAACTTGTCCTGTTACCGTATTGTACATTACAGAACCAATTGGCACCAGCGTGTCATTGGGAAAAAATTCTTGAAATTTCCCATTGCTTAAAGTAAGCATTTTCCCTTTGGGCAGGGGTTTTCCGATGCTTTGATACGGATTTTGCCCGTTTACTGCATCCAACAACAAACCCATTAAAAGAAGCATTCCAAATATTTTTTTATTCATTGTCTATAATTTAAATATGTTAATAACAGATTATTAAGGTTTTATAATGGAAAGCGGTTGCTTTCCTTTCTGGTCGTCGAATGATTTGAGCCATGCTTTGTATAATTCTTCAGGCATAGGTTCATACCCTGTTTGGTCGATAAAATGGTAAATTGCATACATTTCTTGTAAAACTTGTTGGGCTTTCGGATACAAATGAATTTGATTTTTAGGCGGATAATTCAATTGGTGCAAAACATATTTAAAACGCATCGTCGCATAATCCGATTTCAATTGCAGGGCATAAATATCCTTTGGATGCTGTTTTAAAGTCGTTTCTGCACACTGCAATACAAACGGATCATAGCCAAATTTTTGAGCATATCCTTGGGCTAATTCATTCAAAGTGCCTGCAATCAACGCTTTCGCGCTCAAAGTATCCATGTATAATTGATTTTTCAACGCTTCGGCTTTGATAAAACTCGAACCCAATATCCACGAATCTGCCGAATAATGTCCATTGGTCAACTCCAAATTATACCAATTGCGTTTTTCATCCTGCAAACGCACGTAAGAATGTTGGGGCGAATAAGCCAACCATGCTTTCACGCCTAATTCTTCTGCCAAAATCAAGTACAACAAAGGCAGAGAACGACATTGCCCTTTTCGAGTCCGCATTAATTTTGTAACAAAAAATTGGCTGTAATCTTTCTTGCCAAACGGGTCTTCAAAATCATACTCATAAGGCAAATGCGTGAATGTGACTTGCCCCTTAGCATCTTTCAAGCGCAAAGTATCCGACATAAAATGATGTAACATCCATTTTTTCGCCAAATCATTTTTCAACGAATGTCCTTCTTGCTGCAAAGCTGTTTGAATAATATCGACCATCATTGCAATCTCGGTGCAAAACGATTCATAATTTAAAATACCGCCATACCAAGCATTTTCTGCTTCAAAAATCGCTTTTTTCAAACTTAAATTTCGTTTTCCCTCCAACATTTCCTGAATTTGCTGGTATGCTTGAACAAAAAGTTGGGTTTCAGCAAGAGAACGTTTGTCTGGCAACTCATATTGAACTTTTCGTTGTTGGATATCGGGCACTACTTCTTCTATTAAATTTGCGGCTTGTTGTTTCGGAGCATCCTGCTGCAAATCTGGTAGAATTCTTTGAGGTTGCTTCAAAGTCCTGTTTTGTCCATAAGCAACCTCAGTCACAGAGGGAATTGTTAGCATTGCCCCCTCATTTAAAGAACGATTGATCGGTTGAGCATCTAATCGACCCGCTATCAATCCTATCATTAAAAGGAGAACACGACATCGTTGCCCTCGAAAATTTCGATTCAATTCCATAAAACAGTTCTAAAAATAAATAAATACAGGTTTCTTAACAGAGCACGCCATAGGCTAATTCGCGCAAAAGGGGCTT
>JBDKKX010000188.1:0-9508 GCA_039795795.1 Bacteroidota bacterium
GTTAAAACCTTCGATTCCAAAGTGGTGCAACAATGGAATTCCTTATTTTTGGATGTCGAACGCTATGCAACCGTGTATCGACCTTGCCCTGCTGCCCGCGCTTTGGGCTATATGGGTTGGGCGGCGTATGAAAGTTGTGTTGCAGGAATGCCTGATTATCAATCTCTTGCGAATCTTTATCCTGCGTTGCGCGTCCCCAGCGCGGAGACGGGTAAAGCATATCATTGGCCTTTGGTCGTGAACGCGGTCTATGCAACGATGTTTAAAAAGTTTTTTGCGAATGTGCAACCCACCGATTTGTTTAAAATTGCGACCTTGGAATCCTCTCTCAGCAATCAATTGCGGACAGGCATTGCTTCCGAAACGGCGGCGCGCTCGGAAGATTACGGCAGACGGGTTGCGGAAGCGGTCTATACCTTTTCGGCAACGGACACCGTGACGCATAATAAATATTTAAATGCAAGACCTGCGGATTATGTGCCCCAAGTAGGTGCGGGCAAATGGAAACCGACTCCTCCGGGCAATCAAGCGGCAATGTTTCCGTATTGGGGCGGCGGTCGGACGTTTGCGATAAAGGAAGCGGATAAAACGGCGCGTCCTCCTTTAGCGTATTCGGAAGATAAAAATTCGCCTTATTATACGCAAATGTTGGAAGTTTATAGCAATACTTCGCCGCAAAGTACTGAAAATCGTTGGATCGGCGAGTTTTGGAGCGACGACGTATTAGGTTTTACGTTTTCGCCGCCTGCTCGATGGATAGCGATTTTAAATCAAGTGTTGGTTGCGGAAAGAGTCAATTTGGAAACGGCTGTTTTCGCGGCGGCGAAAGTGGGACTTGCTTTGAATGATGCGTCGGTCGCGTGTTGGTATTCGAAATATTTTTACAATTTGGAACGCCCTGTCACCTATATTAATAAGGTGATTCATCCGACTTGGAATATCACGGGTTTAACGACGAATAGTTTTTTGCCGAGTACGCCTTCTTTTCCTGCGTATCCGTCGGGACATTCGACGTTTGGCGCGGCGGCGGCGGAGGCTTTGGTCAGTGTTTTCGGGAGCAGCTACACGTTGACGGATAGATGCCATGAAGGTCGGACGGATTTTGAAGGCAGTCGCCCGCGTACTTTTGCCTCGTTTTATGATATGGCGGTTGAAAATGCGTATTCACGGATTTGGTTGGGGGTGCATACGCGGATGGATTGTGAGGAAGGTTTGCGTTTAGGCTACGTTTGCGGGCGGCGCGTGAGTCAATTGCCGTTTAAGAAATAAGGGATTGGAATTAGTACGTGACAAAAAATACTTTTCATCACAGATTGAACAGATTCCACGAGATTTTCACAGATTTTTTTTGATTTTCAATGCTTAAAATCAAAAAAAAACCTGTGAAAATCTCGTTTAATCTGTTCAATCTGTGCCGAAAAGTATTTTTGTCCTCTACTGAGGATAATCCCAAAAAAAGCTCATTTAATTCCAATTCCAAATGTACATCCACAAAAAAGACAGATTTATCTAAAAAACGACCTTCAAAAGAAGGTTCATCTTACCTTTGTTCCATTCAAATCAACAAAATTTTTTTTTAAAATAATAATTTCGGTAACGATGAAACAGTTTTTTAAATTTGTTTTTGCCTCTTGTCTGGGCGTATTTTTATTTGTGGTGGTTTTTGGCTTGTGGGGGATTGGCAGCGCGGTGCGGATGGCAATGAAGGGCGATAAGGTGAAATCGACGAAACCCAATACGATTTTGGAATTAGATTTTTCAAAGCAAGTGCCTGAATTAACCGATAATACAGGAGACCGGGACCCTTTTAAACAAGAATTGATTTTAGGGTTACACGATATGACGGAAGCGATTGACCGCGCTAAAAGTGACCCCAATATCAAAGGGATTTTGATAAAACCTCAAATGTCACACGGTATGGGGCATGCGACGGCTTCTACGGTACGTCGTTCGTTGGAAAATTTCAAAAAAAGTGGTAAATTTATCGTTGCGTATAGCGATGCTTTGACGGAAGGCGGTTATTACATGGCTTCGGTGGCGGATAAAATCACTGTCAGCCCGCTTGGAATGGTGGAATTCAATGGTTTTGCAGCCGATATGCCTTTTTTCAAAGATATGTTGGATAAAATTGGGGTAAAAACGCAAGTTTATTACGCAGGACAATTCAAATCGGCTACGGAACCTTTCCGTTTTAATGCGATGAGTCCTCAAAATAGAATGCAAGTTCGAGAATATTTAGGGGGTTTGTACCAATTGTTTATTTCGGACATTGCAAAATCTCGTAATATTCAAGTGGATGAGGTTTACAACATTGCGAATGAAATGAAGGTCCGAACGCCGCATGATGGCGTGAAATATAAATTGATTGATGCAGTCGGTTATTACGATGAAGTTTTATCGGATTTGCGTAAGCGATTGAGTTTGAAGGAGGACGATAAAATTCCAAGTATGGATTTAGCGGAGTACGATAAAAGCAATCCTGCAAAAAAAGAGTTCAAAACCAAAGATAAAATTGCGGTGGTGTACGCGGAAGGCAATATTGTTTTGGGCGGCGACGGCGAAGAAGGCGGTATTGAAGGCAATCGGTATGCGAAAATCATTCGCAAATTGCGGCAGGATAAAAATGTTCGGGCGATTGTGTTGCGGGTGAATTCGGGTGGGGGCAGTGCGCTCGCTTCGGATTTGATTTTGAGAGAGTTGGATTTGGCGAAAAAAGCGGGTAAACCTGTGATTGCGTCTTTTGGAGATGTGGCGGCGAGTGGAGGTTATTTTATTGCGGCGCATGCGGATTCGATTTTTGCGGAAAACAATACAATTACGGGTAGTATTGGTGTTTTTTCGATGATTCCGAGCATTCAACGGACTTTAAATGAGAAATTGGGGATTCATTTCGACACGGTGAAGACGACGAAATATGCTGCGACGATGACGATGGTACGGGATTTTTCAGAGGAGGAAGGCAAGATTTTCCAAAGCATGACGGATACGATTTATGAGAATTTTTTAAATTTGGTGGCTGCGGGACGCAAAATGAGTCGGGACCAAGTGCATGAAATTGCTCAAGGGCGTGTTTGGACGGGGGCGAAAGGACGGGAGATTGGTTTAGTGGACAGGATTGGGAATTTGGATGTGGCGATTGCGGCAGCAGCAGCGAAAGCGGGTTTGACCGATTATCGCACTGCCGAATATCCTAAAATTAAAGAGCCAATTGAGCAAATTATCGATAAGTTAACGGGCAAAAAAACGAATGATACCAAACAATCTTTGTTAAAATCGGAATTAGGGGCGATGTACCCGTATTATGAACAAGTGCGTTTGATGCAAAGGATGCAGGGCGTGCAAGCGCGATTGCCGTTTGAGATTCAGCCTTTGAATTAGCGGGGGGCTGGAATTAGGATTAAATTGGATTTTTTTGGGATTAAATAAGATTGATTTTTTAGGATTTATATGATTAAAAAAATCATATAAATCCTAAAAAATCAATCTTATTTAATCCCAAAAAAATCCAATTTAATCCTAATTCCAACCCTCCCCTCCATCAAAAAATATCAAATTCGTAAATATCATCTCCGCCAAAACCGCCTGTTCGATTGCTGGAAAAATAGCCTCGTTTTCCATTCGGCAACAACATCAATCCAAAATCATCTGCTTCTGTATTAAACGGCGCGCCTAATGAAATGGCTTTTGCCGTCCTATTTTCTAAATCGATGCGGAATAAATCCAATTTCTTCGCGCCTTCCTGCCCGTCGGAAGCAAAAAACAAGGTTCCTTCCGCGCTCATAAACGGAAAAAGTTCATTTTTATCGGTATTGACTTTTGCGCCGAGGTTCGAGGGCGCAGACCATTCGCCATTCGCCAGCCGCCGCGAAACATATAAATCCATCCCGCCAAAACCACCGGGCATATTCGAGGTAAAATACAGTTTTTGCCCATCTGCCGAAAGCGTCGGGTGGCAAAACGTATAATCTTCATCTTCAAACGGCAACAAAACTTCCCCTGTCCAATCTTCGCCTTGTTTTTGTTTGACGTAGATTTTAACCGTGAATTCGCCTTTCGCATTAGCGATTTCTTTACCATGTTTGGAACTATTCCGCGTCAAATACATGGTTTGTCCATCTTTTGAAAAACAACTCGGACCTTCATTGGTTCGGCTATTGAGTTTCGCATTGAAAGTACGTACTTTTTGAAGTTGCCCTGTTGTCGAATCCAATGGAACGAATTTTAAATTTAAATCTTTTCTTTGTGTTTTTTGCTTTGGGTCATTGACAGAGGGCGCGGCTGCTTTTTTAATTTGCCCATTTTTAGCACGGACAAGGCTGTTTGTACAAAATAAAATTCCGTTTTCACACGGTACGGGCGAAAAATCATCATTTTCTCCATTCAAAATCGTTGCATTGCGGACGTTTACGTTTGTCAACATCGGCGTTGAACGCACCGTTTTGGCAGGTGGAGCACTGGTATTTTTCACGGTCGATGTCGGTTTTATGACACTTGGATGCGCTGCTGATGCGGATTTGACCACTGTTGCACTCGTTGCTGGTGCCGATTTGACCACTGTTGAACTGGTCGCTGGTGCCGATTTGACCACCGTTGAACTGGTCGCTGGTGCCGATTTGACCACCGTTGAACTGGTCGCTGGTGCCGATTTGACCACCGTTGAACTGGTCGCTGGTGCCGATTTGACCACCGTTGAACTCGCTGGAGGAGTCGATTTCACTACATTTGAACTTGGTGATGCCGATTTTACCCCATTTGAAGCCACCGCAGGTGCAGATTTCACTACTTTTGGCGGATACGAACCAGTCGAATTAGAAGGTTTCGCATGCGTCAATCCAGAAGAATCCGTCGCAGATTCAGGTCGAATGGGCGTTCGTTTAGAGACATATACTTTGTTTGGGACGTTAGCGACAATGATAGGGGCTTGATTTTGAGCATTTAAGCAATAATGTAACCCAAAAGTTACAAAATTCATGGTACAAATCAGTTGTTTAAAAAACATTATTTGGGCTTATGATTTGGGTGAACTGGGATTAAAAAACTTCCCTACACATGAAATCTTTATGCCAACTTTGAAACAGAAACAAAGATTCATTTTCCCGCAGATTTCGCGGATAAATGCGCAGATTTTCGCAAAAAAAATCTGTGAAAAGCTGCGCATCTATCCGCGAAAGCTGCGGGAAAAGGATCGTAATTATCCTTTTTTCCAATTTTGAGCAAGGTAATAAATGCCTATCAACACCCAAACGACATTCAACGCGGCGGGCGGATAGGCTTCATGGTAAACGGTCGTAACGATGAAACAAATGCTCCCAACAATGTTTAAACATTGATACACAACCGATTGTGCATTTACTTTATTGTTACTATTTAACCAGTAAGCCGTGATGAGCAAAATAGAACCGACCCATCCGATAATGTCAATGATAATTTTCATACAATGATTTAAGTTATGCGATACGCTGGAATTAGGATTCAATTGGATTTTTTTGGGATTAAATAAGATTGATTTTTTAGGATTTTCAAGATTTCAATCTTACAAATCCTAAAAAATCAATCTTATTTAATCCCAAAAAAATCCAATTGAATCCTAATTCCAACGGTCTAATTTTAATTATTTTTCCCAATCACTTCAAAATCTTGCCCAACTCGATTTCCTGCTTCATCCACGAGGGTCAACCGATGTCTGCCCGTCGGCGGAGTCATCGCTAATTCATGAAAACGCTTGGTCGTGCCAACAAATTCATCGTCCAAATGCCAATAAACCGCCGTTTCGGGCAATCGATGCGCCGCTTTGAAGATGACGCTGCCCAATTTTCCATTAAAATCTATCGGCAAATAGATTTTTGTTGCCGATTTGGGATAGATTAATTGTACAGGATTGGATTTTGCCGCCGCCGCCGCGCAATCTTTCCGATACGGCGGCACGATTTGATAACTCGGATTCCGCGTTTTGTGATAGTATTCCTCCAACGCGGGCAGCACAAACCAAGGCTGATGTTTCATATTTTGTGGCGATTCGCAATCGTCCGAAACTTGAAATTGTGCAGTCGTATCCAAATGAATTGTGGTATGATAAGGGCAAGAAACCACTTTTTCACCCCCTTTTGCCGCCCAAACGGTATCCAATTCACATAATTCCGTTGCCCGAAACCCACTTTTCTTGCAAACAGGCAGTTGAACCATATCGTCATAAGGGGGGTCAAATCGTTCCGACGTAGGCAATAAATTAAATATATCAAACAAAATCGGAGCTGCTTTTTCAATGCCCGTCAAGCCTGGACGACCTTCGCCATCGGCATTCCCAACCCAAACGCCCACCGCATAACGCGGCGTAACCCCAATCGCCCAAGCATCCCGAAATCCAAAACTCGTCCCCGTTTTCCAAGAAATTTGCTGCGAACCTTCAAATAATTCCCAATTCCCTTGTCCGTCAGGACGTTCCACTTCACTCATCGCGTTCAACGCCAACCATGCCGCCGAAGCCCGTAAAATCGGTGCTTGCTTCAATAATTTACTTTTTTGTGGCTTCAAAGTTAAATTATTTTTCAACAAATAGTTTGGTTTATGCCAATCTTCTTGGGCATATTTGTTTTCGTAAGGATACCAATGCGCCGTCATCCGCGCCAAAGATGCATACACGCCCGTCAATTCCCAAAGTGTTCCTTCCGCCCCGCCGACTACCAACGTCAAACCATAATGTGCAGGTGGTTGATTGAAAGTGCTGATTCCCAATCGTTTAAGATTGCCATAAAATTTTTCTAAACCGTATTGATGCAGCAAACGCACATACGGAATGTTCAACGAACGCGCCAAAGCGCGCCGCGCTGCAATCACACCATCATACGTTTCATGGAAATTTTCGGGGTGAAAACCGCCAATATCCGTCGGCACATCTATCAACAAACTGTTTGGTAAAATTTCTCCTTCCTGCTGCGCAAAAGCATATAATAAAGGTTTCAAAACGCTGCCCGTCGAACGCGCCGCTTTGATAATATCCACCGATTCATTGTGTTCCGCGCCCGCACTCGGCGCATTGCCGCAGTACGCTAAAACATTGCCCGTTTCTGTGTCCAAAACCAACGCGGCAAGGTTGTGAATGCCTTTTTCCGCCAAATCTGCGTGTTTCAATTTCAAAACATTGGTTACTTTCTGTTGCAAATTGACATCCAACGTAGTACGTACTCGTGACAAAACATTTTTTTTAAAAATATGTTCCAAAAATGCCCTGTCCAATAAATGCGGCGCGATTTGCGGCAGGGGCAAAGGTTGCTCAGGCAAAGGTTCTGATTTTGCTAAATCGCCTGTCATATCATCTAAAATACCTCTTTGTATCATCCTGTCTAACAATCGATTGCGTTTTGACAATAACGCTGCCCGATTTCGTCCGGGATGAATCAACGCAGGCGCGTTTGGCAAAACCGCCAAAGTCGCCGCTTCGCCCCAAGACAATAAATGAGGCGATTTGCCAAAATACCGCCAAGCCGCCGCCTCAATCCCTACAACATTTCCCCCAAACGGAGCGTTAGAAGCATAGAGGGCTAAAATCGTTCGTTTGCGGTAAGTCAATTCGAGCCGAGTCGCTTGGATAGCCTCCGCCATTTTAGACAAAATGTTTCGATGTTTTTGTTTGCGCGCCATGCGAATCGTCTGCATCGTGAGCGTCGAACCGCCGCTAACGACCCGTGTATTGCGCAGGTTTTGAAAAAGAGCGCGCCCAAAAGCACCCAGATTCACGCCCAAATGCCGATGAAAATACCTATCTTCAAATTCTACAATACATCGGGCAAATTTTTCAGGAGCTGTATCCGATTTCGGAAAACGCCATTGACCATCTTGCGCAATCCGCGCACCCATTAAATTGCCCTCCTTATCCTCCAAAACCATCGAAGTTGGGTCATCAAAAAGCGGATTTGGCAAGCAAAACCAAAAGGCAATCAAAGCTATAATCCCGATAACCTGTATTTTAGGGTTGGTTAAAATGGGTTTTGCTTTTTTAAAAAAGGGACGATTGAAAAAAGCATTTTGACCTATTTTTTGGATAAAATTCTTCATTTGCATTCTTTTTAGGGCGAAAATAACAAAAGGATCTTATTTTTGAGAACGGAACAAAAAAAGGACAAAAAAATAAATAAAATTTGTTTTTAAAGTACCAATCATTCAATAATATGATTACATTTGCAACCGTATTCAGATATTTAACTATCTATATTACTATTTTTATTTATGGACTTTAAGACGCATTTCGATATAGATTTCCTTAAAAATAGCTCCGAAACGTTGCGGTGCATCGCTCACCCCGTTCGATTAGCTATGATTGACCTATTGCATAAGAAAAAAACGATGACTGTTACTGAAATTCAAGACCAGTTAGGGTTGCAACAGGCGATTGCTTCGCATCATTTGCGCATTTTGAAAGGGGCGGATGTGGTGGATGTGAACCGCGATGGCAAAAATTCTATTTATTCCTTGACGGATGATGATTTTTATGCGATTGTGGAAATTATGATAAAAGTGATGTAAATTTCAGGAGACTTAAACTTTATAATTAATTGATAATCAATTAATTATAAAGTTTATACACAGCGTTCTTTGCCTACAAAGCAAAGATTCAAAAGCGTTTAGAAACGAACCGTTTCTAAACGCTTTTGAATTTATATAAATATCTTTTCAATTTCATAGTATTGTTTTAGGAAGTCTCGCACAAGTTCGGGAAACTTGGAAAGTTTCCCGAACTTTATGGGCAAATTTATTAAAATACTTTTACTTTGTAAAAAAAAATCAAAATATTGTGTGCAATTTCATAGATTCTTGCATTTAAGAAGTATAAATTAAATAACAGTTTCAATGAAAACAATTGTGATTTTGCTCGCAACAAGCCTTGTGCAAAGCCTTGCTGCTCAAACAACTGAGAAAATCGTCCCATCGACCGTTCAAAAAGCGACCATTTTTCAACAAGGGGCTTTATTGACTTCTACGCAATCGGTTGCCGTGAATTCGGGCACGACAAATATTATTTTTGAAAATGTATCGCCGCAATTACAGGCGAATTCATTGCAAGCGGCGGCAAAAAATGATTTGATTATCATGGACGTGCAATATCGCCTCAAATATGCCGAAGTTGCGAAAGCGGATGTCAAGCCTGACGACCCAAAAGTGGTGGCTTGGCAGGCGGCGCGACAAATGGCGCAAGATTCTTTGGAAGATTTGACGTTTTGGCGGAAAGATATTCAAAATCGGACGCAAACGTTGCAAAATGAACGGACAGTCGTGACGAATAATCGGATGATGCGCGGCGATTTGCAAAAAGATTCCCTTCAATTGTTCACTCAAAGTATTGATTTTTTGCGCAAACGCTTGATGGATATTGATGCGGAATTGCTGAAATTGGAAAAAGAAACGTATCAAGAAGGTCGAATTCGTCAAAAATTGAATGTACGGATTCAACATTTAAATACTTTGATTGCGGGACTTGGCGTACCTGTGAATGATAGTCCGACGAAACCTGTGT
>JBDKKX010000189.1:0-9500 GCA_039795795.1 Bacteroidota bacterium
GGACGGATTTACACGGATTTTTTTTGAATTTATGCTTGATTTTAAGCATGAATTCAAAAAAATCCGTGTAAATCCGTCCAATCTGTGTCCTCCGCGTTCCAATCGTATCCCAACCGAATAATATTTTGTCTAAAAATTAAATTTTATTCTTTTAAGACAGCCACATCCAAGTTTAAAAAAAATCCACTTATCTATTAACCACTAATTTAATACTTTGATTGGTATCCGTGCGAATTAAGAAAATGCCATTTGGCAAATGATCAATACTCCATATTTCGACCTTTTCAGGTTGATTCGCCATGATTTTGCCCGTCATGTCCGCTATTGTAAAACTTGTTGGCTGCGTAAAATGAATTTCATCTCCATTCACAGGATTTGGATAAACCAGTACATTGGTTTCCACAACACGATTATCATTGGATGGTTGCTTGTTAAGCGTATTGATGAATTGAATATTGTCCACGTTGGCAATAAAGTTTAAATCGTTACTGTTAATTTCAAAAGTAACCCTTCTTGTCGTTCCCTTATATGGCACACGCAATGGAGCTGGCGCAGTCAGTGAAATGACAGGTTTGCTAACCCCCGTCTTCAAAGTTATTGAGCCAATAATATCATCATCCATTTTAACATAAAGTTTCTTATCGGTAGCGTTTGTATTCACATTTAGGTCAAAACTCAAGGATGAAACATCGGGTATGTAAATAAAATTACTGGTTGCAACTTTTGCACCTGTTATCATTCCAAATGACAATTTTTGAGACTCAGCCGAAAACCATTCCATACTGCCCCCCTGTTTTTCCCAACCAGGCACCCCTAATCCATTACTCTTGCCATACCCAAAATTGCCATTAAAAAACCCACTCTTCGTTAAAGTGACCTTATCTGTGACTTGTGGAGCCTTTATCAGACCATTTCCCAAGCGACTTTTATTATACCCCACTTCATACCGATTGTAATTCGTTGGACTACACATATTAAAATTATACCAGCTTTGAGGCACATTCTCATCCCCATTATTCGCGGATGGAACCGTTTTAATCGTCCCGTAATACCACAAATGCGTATCACTATGTTCAGAGGTGTACCCTTTACTCAAGACATCTTCGCATAACTCAAAATTATTAGCATCATTGCCCGCAAAACGAATTCCATTAAAATCGCCATCATCTTCATACAAGCCATCTCGTCTGAAATAATTATCTGCTTGCAGTACGTTTTTTGGCAAAAGCAACTCATATACCATCGTTTTATCCGTACTTTTTTTGACAAAAGGTGCCAATTGATCATCCATCGGTTCTGCGGGATGTGGGTCAAGTGCGGTATAATGAGCAATATCTTTTATCCCTGCAAACCGCATAAAAGCATGCAATGCAACAATATTGCCTCGACTATGACAAATGAAATGCCATGGGCGCGCTAAAATATTCGCACTTTTAACCGCATTATCCGTCATGCGACCAAAATCCATCAAACTGGCAAATAAATTATCTCCTGCTGCTTCAGTCCAGCCATCCGCAGCTTTATCACTTTCATCCGCCCAATTGTACAATAAAACAATTTCTTCATTTGGGTCATGACTGCCTTCTTTATAAATCCATTTTCCTGTTTTTGGATCATGTTCTAAAACGGTTGCTTTCATGTTGCCATCTGTGTATTTGCCACTTCTTTCACCAATCGCGGTTGCCATTTTGGTCATCCAACCTGGTACACTCCCGCTTACAGGCGTAAATCCATGGATCAATACAGTTACTCCTTTTATAGTTTGGCTAATATTAATCTTTATATTACCACTATTTTCAATCCCATTAATGGTTTGCGTCAGTTTGTAAGTGTATGTACCCATATTAAGTCCAGTATCAAAAAAGCCATTGTAATAATCATTCATATTGAGTGCTTTAAAAGCACCATCATTATAAGACCTTTCTATTTTATTAAGGACCAATGTGCCTGGATTTACGATTACAGGAGATATATCTATTAACGCATTATTGCCTTTTTGAGTGACTGTAAATGCGGGCGGGCTGCTCAAATGAAAAACTGCAATAGCACTTTCTGCATTCGCGGCACCTGAACGTACTGCGCGCACAACCCAACGATAGGAGTGTCCAATTTGCAAATTGGATACTGTTTTGGTATTTACGTCCCCTACATTTACATAATCCAAGATAACAGTTCCTGTTGTGGTATTGACTAACCTCACTTCGTAAGCGGCAAGTGCTGTCGCATTGTTTTTAGTCCAAGTTAAGGTTGCGCTTGTAGCGTTGATAGCAATACTTGAATTGGGTGCTAAATTGCTGGGTGCTGTCACCGCCGCAGGAACCGAAAATGTCACCGCCGCACTTTCAGCACTCGTGGAACCCGACCGAACGGCGCGAACGACCCACCGATACGATTGCCCTGCTTGTAAACCCGAAATAGCCTTACTATTGGCATCGCCCACACTCTCATAATTCAATAAAACCGCGCCCGTCGCAACGTTGACTAACCGCACTTCGTAAGTTGCAATCCCTGCGGCATTGTTTTTCGTCCAACTTAAAGTTGCACTCGTCGCAGTTGCCGCTAAGGTCGAATTGGGCGATAAATTGCTCGGCGCAACCAACGTTACGGGAATGGAAAACGTCACTGCCGCACTTTCGGCACTCGTAGAACCCGACCGAACGGCGCGAACGACCCACCGATACGATTGCCCCGCTTGTAAACCCGAAATGGTTTTACTATTGGCATCGCCCACACTCTCATAATTCAATAAAACCGCGCCCGTCGCAACATTGACTAACCTTACTTCGTAAGTTGCAATCCCTGCGGCATTGTTTTTTGTCCAAGTCAAGGTTGCACTCGTCGCATTTGCCGCTAAGGTCGAATTCGGCGATAAATTGCTCGGCGCAACTAAGGTTACGGGAATGGAAAACGTCACCGCCGCACTTTCGGCACTCGTAGAACCCGACCGAACGGCGCGAACGACCCACCGATACGATTGCCCCGCTTGTAAACCCGAAATAGCCTTACTATTGGCATCGCCCACACTCTCATAATTCAATAAAACCGCGCCCGTCGCAACGTTGACCAACCTCACTTCGTAAGTTGCAATCCCTGCGGCATTGTTTTTCGTCCAACTTAAAGTTGCACTCGTCGCATTTGCCGCTAAGGTCGAATTGGGCGATAAATTGCTCGGCGCAACCAACGTTACGGGAATGGAAAACGTCACTGCCGCACTTTCAGCACTCGTAGAACCCGACCGAACCGCCCGAACGACCCAGCGATACGATTGACCCGCTTGTAAACCCGAAACGGTTTTGCTATTGGCATCGCCCACACTCTCATAATTCAATAAAACCGCGCCCGTCGCAACATTGACCAACCTCACTTCGTAAGTTGCAATCCCTGCGGCATTGTTTTTCGTCCAACTTAAAGTTGCACTCGTCGCATTTGCCGCTAAGGTCAAATTCGGCGATAAATTGCTCGGTGCAACCAACGTTACGGGAATGGAAAACGTCACTGCCGCACTTTCGGCACTCGTAGAACCCGACCGAACCGCCCGAACGACCCACCGATACGATTGCCCCGCTTGTAAACCCGAAATAGCCTTACTGCTGACATCGCCTACATTGACATAATTTAAAACAATTGCCCCCGTTCCCGCATTCACCATTTTAATTTCATAAGTGGCGATGTTCGTATTATTGTTTTTAGTCCAAGAAAGCGTAGGACTTGTCACCGACGAGGTGCCATTTGGAGCAAGATTTGAAGGCGCAGTAAGCCCAAATAAATTCACACCTACACTCAAAAGTATAAGTGAAAAAATGCTCTTTCTTAAAAACTTTTTTTGTAACATATTAAATTGCATTTAAAATTAAAAAACGAAACATCGTGCTGAACTGAGTCCAGTTGTTGATTTTGCTCGCTACAAAATTAGAAAGGGAAAATGATGTCACAAAATGCGTAAATAATAATTGGGCATTTTATCCAATAATCGGTATTTTTATTGAAAAAAAGTGTGAAAAATTTTTTTTTAACAAAAAAAAGTAAAAAAAAACTCTTTTTTCGATTTTTAAAAAGGAAATATGGCTTTATGGCACTAAACATGTTGAATCAATATAAAGGAAAAGATGTCACAAAAATAATTGGTATTAAAATAAAAATAATTGGTACGCCCATCAAAAATTGCGTCAATTTGGAAAATTGACGCAATTTGAGCGAACTACTTTTTACGGATAATATTCCAGAGTTTTACAATCCAATTAGGCGTGTTCGCACGCTTATAATTTTTGTAAGCCTTTTCAAAAGT
Organism: Bacteroidota bacterium; assembly: GCA_039795795.1. Lineage (GTDB taxonomy): Bacteria > Bacteroidota > Bacteroidia > Chitinophagales > Saprospiraceae > JAAFJT01. The sequence goes on from JBDKKX010000189.1 coordinate 4,286, forward strand.
TTTCCAGTGGCGACGACTACAGATTTCCTTCCGACCATTTTTTAATACAACCCCCATATCCAGCGACGTGAGATGACTCACATGAGCTAAATTTATCAAAACATGAGCACCCGCCGCCACAAAACCATCTTCACTAAACTGTTCCGCATAAGACGTAATGCTCACCTCTATTTTAGCACCCTGCACAAACTGCCGTCCATCCGTCAATTCAAAATACAATTTAGCAGTTTTGTTTTCAGGAATATTTTTCTTTTCCGCATCGGCTTGCGAGACTTTTGGTATCGTCTTTATTTTAATAATATCCGATTTACTCACTCTGGTATTCCGCCCTTCAATATCACAAATATTAAAATCCTTCGCATCATTGTCACATAACATTTTCATCATCGCCGCCCGAGCCGTTCTATCCACACTAAACGCATTATCAACGGCAGCTTTTAATTTTTTAGAGTCCACTGGTTTAGCCAATAAATCAATGCCGACATCTCGAATTTTTTTAGCAGGATTTTCATTCCAGTAAGCACTCACAAAGACGAGTTTGAAATCCACCCCCGATTCTAAACTCAAATCGGCGATAAATGGAAGGCTATTCGTCCCCAATTTGTCCATTTGAATATCCAAAAGCACCAAATCTGGTTTTTGAGACACGATAACATCTTTGGCTTCGTGAATAGTCGTGGCTGTACCCACAATATCCGCATCTGAAAAGGTAGCCTTGACGACTCTGCTGATTTGTTCAATTGCAGGGATTAAGTCATCCACAATTATAACTTTCATTCCCAAGGGTTTTAAAAAATTAAAAAAAAACTTTTTCAAAAGACGGGTCGAAAATACATATTATAATTGAATAAAAAAAAATAAAATAAAAGTAAAATGTTATATTGTGTTATTTGATAGCGTACAGGTCAAGGGATATAAAGGGAAATACAGCCACAATTGAGCCCAAGTTTAATCCCAAAGCGTTCTAAAAGCCAGAAAATCCATCTAATTTGGAGCTAAATGGAGTCCAAACCTTGCTCAACGATTTGAAGACTTAAAAATGATATTCCATAATTTAGACAAATAATTTTCTGATTTTGCCCGACTCTGCTCTTGGCGTTTGGGGTTGAAGCGATTGAAATATTCGGATTGAAAGCCCAAATTATCTAATTTACTTTTGCTGGTTTCCAAAGAAAGGTTGGCTTTTATGCCCGTCATGTAACGCCGAGAAATAGGCATTTTTTCACCATTTTTAAGGATAAGCTTGCCCATTTTGCGGTCTAAGGTACTCATATACTGCAAGTTAACCAGGTTTTTAGGATTTGTCCATACAAAACTATCCGTACGCAAAAGCGTTTCATAGAAAGATAAATCTTTATTCGTATTTAAACAAGTGCCATTCGCCAAATGCACACTTGCACCTATATCCGTTTGAATAATTTTTACAATTTGAGTTTTTAGAACGAAATTTATATCCGAAGGACTCTGTTTAATGGCAATTTTGGTTTGCGGATAGGAAAAAAGCAAATCCATCATCTCCGGAAAATACTTAGCACTTGTCAAATTGGTTTGTTGAATGGCGTATTGTAAAGCATTGGGGTCAACCGGTTGGCTTACTAATTCAAAACCCGCCGTTTCAATCCTTTTGACCACCTCTTCAGAGGAAAGATAGGCACTTACAAATATAATTTTAAAAGCATATTTTGTATAATCCAACGTTTTCAGCAAATCTAAAGCCGTCGCGCCTTCTCTATCCAAGTGCACATCCAATAAAAGCAAATCTGGTTTCTCGCACTCAATCACCGCTATTGCTTTGGCAATAGAAGTAGCCGTTTTTATAATTTTCACCCGTTTGACCACTTTTCGCAAAGTGTGCTTCAATATTTCAACGAATTGTTGAACATCATCCACAATAACGACTTTCATCTTATCCAATTTTTAAGGTCAGACCATACTGTTTTATAATTAAAAGCATGTTGGTTGATATAAGAATCATCTTCAAGGTAATCAAATTTTAAAACAACTTGTGTGCCTTGCGGTACGCGGTCCGTCGTTTCGCAGGAGATATTATAACCATATTTATTCAGTGCTGCAATCCTTTGTTTAATGACCTGCGCCCCGCGTGAAACATATAGAATGGCTTTATTTGCTTGAATTTCGCTTGCTTTTTTTCGTCCCACACCATTATCGGTCACGACGCACACAAGGGCTTCCCCCTCCATCGTGAAAGCAACCTGAATAAAACCTGCCTTATCATTCCGATACAATACACCATGTTTAACCGCATTCTCAACAAAAGGTTGTATCATTAATACAGGAATTGTTTGATTCGTAAAATCTACCGAACGGTCTGTATGAATTTCAAAGTTAAAACAATGACCATTTTTAAGCCGTTCAAAGTTTAAATAAAGCTGTAAAAGTTCAATTTCTTTTTCTAACGAAATATCCTTGAATTTGAAGGCACCATCCCGCGTTTGCTGACTAAACAATTCATTATCAACGGTGGACGCTTCCAAAAAACCGCGTAACAATTTTGACAAATCCAGAATTAAATTACTGGCTATTTTAGGCGATTCTTTTATAATTTTATCCTGTATAACAATCAACAAATTAAAGATAAAATGTGGATTTAATTGAGCATGCAAGGTTTTTGCTTCTAAATAACTGATAAATACACCTGCTTTTGTCTTGTCCTTGAAATATTTGACCGCGAAAGAAAAGGATACAATAGCAATGCCGATTAAAAATAAAAGCGTCCATGGGTTCCAATACCAAGGCGCGCTCACTTCTATTTTCAGTACAACGGGCATTTTAAACACAAGACCATCCCTATTTTTTCCTTCAATAAGCAATGAATAAGCACCCGGCGAAAGGTTCAGTGTAGGAATCTTTTCAGCAGGCATCCACGATGTAAAAATTTTATCTTTACCTTCTAATTTGTAACGAATTTGATGGGCAGTCGCGTTGGAAAAATCCATCCCAACGGAATCTCCCACCTCCAAATGAGCTGCTGGAATTGCAGGTGATTGATTCGGTTTGCAACCTAACCAATTGATAATCAGTAATATACCTATTATTGTAAATTGTTTCATTACAAAAAAATCTTTCGTCAAAGATACAAAACTTATTGGATAGGCAAAGGGCTGTCAAAAATAAATGGTTGATTTTTTAAATAATTGGTCAAAAAAGGCATCATCCATCCCATAAAAAGTAAAGGAATCAAAGACAGCAAGTCTGAGATTCCTTCATTTTTCTTTTTCCCATGATTTAAAACCAATTATTTTAAATTCACATTAAAAGGAAGATCTTTCGGCGGCATACACATTTGACCATTGCAAGTCATATATTGTAACGTCCCGCGCACTGCGTTTAAATCGGTCGCCTTCACGACCACTTTTTGAACAAATTGGGTCTTACCCGAAAACTTAATCACATTCATGCCAAACATTTGGTCAAAACCTTCTTTTTTATGACCATTTTCTTCGGTTTTCCCTTTCAATTCGAGGGCGGGGTGCTTTTCAAATTGAATTGTGGTACGAATCGGACCATCATCACTTGGCAAATATTGCGAATACAAAAACCAACCGTCAGCAATATCTGCCGTCAAAGTGACTTCATATTCGTTATCGACCAAAGGTTGCGCATTGAAAGACCATTTTACAGGTTCTGCCAATTGCGCAGACGCGACAGTGCCAAATAAAAGCATGGCTGCTAAAGTGATAAACGCTGTTTTAATTCTCATAACCATGATTGTTTAATAGTGTGTCCTAAAATAATTTTTATTATTGAATTAAGATATTAATCGTTTAAACATCAAATTTCCACAAAATTCGTGTTTTTTCAACCGTAATCTTGCATCTTTGACAGTTATTAACATTTTATTAATACATTTTCGGTCAAATCAAACACTTTCTTAACAAGTGTTTTCTAACTGCAAAATCTGATTTGTCAAAACACGATTTAAAAAAATTAAATTTCGTGGTCATTTTTACTTTTTGCTCAGGAAGAAAGGCATTGATGCCCGTTCTTTTTATCTGACGCAACAAAAATACTATGGTAACACTATCTTTTGCAAGTTTTTCCACAAATTTTCTAAAATTATTTTGTTTCCCGCCTCATTGGGATGAATCCCATCGCCTTGATTGAGGCTTGGAATCCCACCGACCCCTTCCAAAATAAACGGAATTAACGAAATTTTATTTTGCGCCGCTAATTTCGGATAAATCGCTTGAAACGCATCTGTATAAGCCGTTCCCATATTTCGAGGAGCTTGCATGCCCGCCAAAACAATTTTTGCCATCGGATGTTTCGCCTTGACTTTATCCAAAATCGTTTGCAAGTTTTGAATGCTCACATTCGGCTCAATCCCGCGCAAAGCATCATTTCCACCCAATTCCAGCACAAAAATATCCACTTTTTGTTGCAAAATCCAATCGACACGCGCCGCGCCGCCTGCGGTCGTCTCGCCACTCAGCCCCGCATTGACACATTTATACGGCAGACCGAGCGAATCAATTCGCTTTTGAATCAACGCCACAAAACCACTCGATACTTCAGGTAAACCATAACCCGCCGTCAAACTATTGCCAAAAAAAATAATATTTTTATCGTATTTTTTAACCGATTTTGCTTGTTCGACGTTGGTTTTAGGCTGATTTTCTTGGCAACTCATGCCGAAAAAGGATAGAGATAGGCAAAAAAGTAATTTATTCATCTTGTTTTTTTGCTAAACACAAATGTATCCAAACCACAAAAGAAAAAAATAAATTTTAAAGTCTTTTGTGACATGCTGATTTAAATCATATTTGTATTGTTTTAATATAGGTCAACTTTACTAATCATGCCGCAAATTTGAGTATTTTTGGCGAAGAATGCAAGTTTTGTCATTTTCTTTTGACAAAAATAACTTTATTGCTCATTCAAGATTATTAAATATTTATTAAAAAAATATTTAATAATATTATTGCAAATCATTGATTTGTAAATGGATAATACTTACATTGCGATAAATACAGCATTTTTTGGGATATTTCATTTTTGGGTTACACTTTGAGATACATCCGTTTGTATCCTAATTTTCCAAAGCGGAAATTGCTGTTAAAATTCTTTAAATCAATCCTATTTAAGTGCTTGGAAAAATTAAAAGGATACGAACTAAAAGGATTTAAAATATTGATTATCAAATAGTTATAACTTGACGCAAGTTTCAAACTCTGTCCATTACCCATAAGTATTT
>JBDKKX010000190.1:0-9495 GCA_039795795.1 Bacteroidota bacterium
GTTGTACCTGTGCTTCGCAAACGTACAACGCAGCAGAGACGTTTTCAGAACAAGCTGCCATGAATCCTGCTGCGGGAGTGGCAAGCGTTGGCACTTTATGGCATGGTGGCTCTATTGCAGACGGTTCTTATCGACAGTTGATTGCCAAACGGAAGCCAATGGTTATATCTATTGATTTGCCCTTTGTGTCTCAAGCTGCAGATACGGTCAAAGACCCTAATAGTATTGCTTCGGTTCGCCAGTCTGTGAACCGTTTGTTGCAAGGCGCGTCCAATGCAACGCCAGCACAAATCAGTTCTAACATGGAAAGTATTTACTCGCTTGAACAAGCAGCGATGAAAAGCCATATTAGTGCGTCGGGTTGGGGTTCTAATTTAAAAGCCAGTTTCGATTTCAGCAATACAAGTATAAAAAGTAGGCTCTTAGTTAAATTTATTCAAAAATATTATACGATTAATGCTGATTTACCTCCGAATGGTGTCTGTGATTTTTTTGAAGTACTACCTAATTTGTCCCAAATTGATGTGCCACCTGTTTACACAAGCAGTGTTACATATGGCAGAATTGCCTATTTGTTTATAGAATCCACTTCATTTGAACACGAATTGAAGTGGGCAGTCGAAGCAACTGTCAAAGCATACGGCGTAACAGTGAATGGAGGCGTTTCACAAGAGCAAAAAAATGTAATTAACAATGCAAAGATTAATGCTTTTGTTTTAGGCGGCAATGGTCGTGCGGGGGCAGAAGCAGTTACTGGTTTTGAAGGTTTCAAAAATTATATTTCGCAAGGGGGGAATTTTAGCAAAGATTCGCCAGGCGCGCCGATTTCATACGTCTTATCCTATCTTGATAACAATAAAGTGGCGAATGTAAAACTGAGCAGTACTTATGTCGTTAGAAATTGTACAGAGAAGAGCGCGGAAGAGATGATCTTTACACCTGTTAATACGGCGGTGTATAGTGCAAATTTTTTCAAATTGACAGGATATTACGCATTTGGACCTTTACAAAACAGAGACTGGTGTCCTAATCTGGATTGTGGTGACGGCGAGTTTGATGGAAATGGACCCGTTGTTACTGGCAAAATAAAATTATCCCATGAAGATACAAATCAAGGTACAGAGATTTGGGGCGATTTTCAATTTGCTTTTGATGAATTTTACGATACACATGCTTACGTCAAGCAAAAAGTTAAGCTATTTGTTTTGCCGAAAAACAAACGGTTTGTAGATTTTGCATCTCAGCCTGTTGCCAATTTGGTGCAGTACATTGATAATGATGTAATTGCTCATGACAAGATACCAATGGACGGAGATATTGTTGAAGATTGCATCATCAATGGGGACACAGGGGGAGACGATGTGCCTTGTCATGATGTTGGAGGAGATCAGTCATGGATCGCTATCAAATTTAAACCGATTCGCATAATGGTTAAATAGAATTATTCAAGGGTTTTTTACGAAATCTTAGGCTACAGCCTCTCTTTTTGTATAAAAAGTTATATTTTTGTATAAAAAGACATGCTTTAGCTATCTTGAATAAAGGTGTAAACTACTATTTTTTATTGACAACAAGAAAAAAAGCTGCTCCAAATAAAACCTTGTTTTGTTTGGAGTAGCTTTTTTTTGTAAAAAATGAATGTAGCTGTTATGCTGGCATTAAATTTTCAACATAACTTATTTGCAGTATTTTATAAATGGTGACGTGTTTTATTTGAAAATTTAATTATATTTGTGACGCTTTTTACTCCAATTTTTAAAACGATTCACAATAATAATTTCACAGTTCCTAACAAAATGTTTTTGAAACATGATTCGCTTCATTTTTTTATGCCTTCTATCCTTTGGACAAACCCTCTATGCTCAAATTTTAACGGAAAAACCGATTCAACAGGTTGCTTTTCAGCAAGATTCTAAAACGAATCGTTTTGAAAAGCTGCCCACAGATACGACTAAAATCGAATCTAAAAGTCAACGCATCAACTATTTGCAAATCGGTGGCGAAAATGATGCTTGGGTTACGCGGCAAGGCACAGATAGGTATTACACCTTCGGTTCGTCTATCGATTACTTTTTTTCTAAAAATGGGCTAAATGGCAATTTTTGGAAAATAATATTTCCCCGCATCACGGCGGATGCCGATAATTATTATGGCTTTACCTTTCGGACGGGCATGTACACGCCTGATACGGTGCAGCGTGTCCGCCCAGGGGTTATAGACCATCCTTACGGTGGTATTGCGACGATTGGCATGACTTGCATTTCCAAACAGGCTTCAACAGGGGCGCGCTTGACGACTGAATATCAATTAGGGGTTGTCGGTCCCGCGTCTCAACAGGAGTGGGTGCAAAAAACAGCCCATAAATTGGCGAATAAATCTGTTCCTCTGGGCTGGGAAAATCAAATTCCGAATGATATTGCTTTGAATATTCGTTTTTTGTATGAGCATCCGTTATGGAATTATGCAAATGTGATGGAAGTGGTTTGGGTTGGGGACATCAATGCGGGCACGATTAGCAATAATGCAGGGGTTGGTTTTCGAGCCAAATTGGGCAATTTTCACAAAAATCGACAGGAAGGAATGCCTTTTATGGATGCGGATTTTAAGCAAAAGTTTCATTATTACCTTTCGGTGCAACCTGCGGTCTATTTTGTGGCGGATAATGTGCTGTTGCAAGGCGGGATTTCATTGGATGCGGCGCGGCGCAAACAATATATACACGTCGATAATTTGGAACGTTATGTGGGCGATTTTGCATTAGCGTACCATTTGAGTTATTCCAATTTCGGGGTAACATACACTTCTCATGTGCGAACGGCGGAGTTTAAAACAGGAAAATCTATGTTTTGGGGCGGCATCAGTTTTCAAAAGCGATTTTAAGGCTGTCACATTGTTACAGATTGCACATTTTTGTATAAATGAAAGTTCAATTTATACAAAAATGTGTAATTTGTGGCAAAATTAAAAGCATGAAATCTTTATTAACCCTATTCACCTGTTTTTTTTTAAAACAGGTGGTAGCGCAAACCGACGCATTACCTCAACGAATCCATTCTTTGCGAATTGGTACCGATAATGATGCTTATGTCTTGCGCCAAAAAACGGATAGATATTATACTTTTGGAGTATCTATCGACTATTTTTTCTCTAAAAACGGTTTAAATCCGTCTTTCTGGAATTCGATTTTCCCACATCTTAGCTCCAATTCAGACCATTATTATGGTGTGAATTTTCGGACAGCGATGTATTCCTCGGACACGGCTTGGCAAATGGCTACTCGACTCGACCATCCTTACGGCGGCAGGATGACGATTGGCATGACTTCTATTTCAAAAGAACGCGAAACGGGGCGACAATTGACAACAGAATATCAAATTGGGGTTATCGGACCTGCTTCGCAGCAAGAATGGGTGCAAAAAACGGCACATCGGCTGATGAATATTTCTTATCCAGTGGGTTGGGCGCAACAAATTCCAAATGATATTGCGTTGAATGCGCGCTTGACGTATGAACATCCTTTGTGGAATGTCGGTCATGCGATAGAAGGGACTGCAATTGGGGATGTACATGTTGGGACAGTGATGAATCAAGTGGGGATTGGTTTTCGGTGGAAAATGGGCGATTTTTACTCGAATCGGCAAATTGGGTTGCCTTTTTTGGACGCGCCTTTGCACAAAAAGATTTCTTATTACCTTGCAATTCAACCTGTTGTGTATTGGGTCGGTTATAATGCGATGTTACAGGGCGGTATTTTTTTAGATGCAGCGCGACGGAATCCATATATTTCTTATGAGAATATGAATCATTTTGTTTCGGATGTCGTTTTGTCGTACCATTTGAGTTATTCCAATTTCGGCTTTACTTATACTTATCGCGTGCGCAGTCCTGAATTTAAAGGGGGAAAAGAAATGTTTTTAGGTAGTTTGAACTTTCAAGCCCGTTTTTAGATTTTTGAATTTTAAAATCAAAGAATTGTTTTTATAGTTACAAAGCATTAAAAAACAATTCTTTGATTTTAAACTTCTTTCTCATCACGTACTAAGCGACGGTATGTTCTTTCATTTCTTTAGTTATTTCTTTGGTCACACTTTTGCATTTTACCGAAAGTTTTACCGACATAGTGGCACCTGAATCGCCAATGCTTGTAATAGCAACACAAGTACCCAACCCTGCATAAGACTTGGAATGAGGGGTTGACGAGCTATTGAAAGTACGATTATTGGTTATTCCGGGATAACAATCCCCTTTATCGCCACGATTTTTATTTAATTCCAACTGCCGTTTACCATCCGCTTGCATTAAAGCAATTTTATAATGTGCCTCATTGGTATTATCCTCAACACTATCATCAATATGCCAAATCAACAAACCACTTTCAGGCAAATAAGCATCAAAACCCGTTTTCTGTCGATTTTCCACTAAAAAATATTCATCGCTTGCAACACCGCCTTTCCAAAGGCGATAAGCTTTGTGACCCGTTTTAACATCTTGTATATTTACAGCAGCATTACTGGTTGGATTGACCACAGTAATCCAGCCTTGTTGCACTTTACACCAAGCAGAAGGGTGCGCAGGAGTAGAACCGCCATTATTCCAAGAGCCACCTGCCATTAAACACCAATTTCCAATCCCTTCGCTAGAATAATCGGCATCGTATAAATCTGGGAAACCAAAAATTAAATGTCCAATTTCGTGTGCGCAAACCCCAATTTTACAATCTTCAGGAACGGTTAAGTACGCATAAATCTTTTTACTATCTGTTGAGAATTCTTCAGGAAGCACCCATTTGTGAGACCAAATCTGATTAGGATTGTCGGACACTTCCGCGCCTGCCCCTGCATGAATCACGACAAAAGCATCTATATAATTGTCGCCGTCATTGTCGTAAAGCCCAAAATTAAGGTGTGGATCTGCTAACCGTGCTGCTTCTAATGCCATATTTCGGGCATTCGGGGCTATATCTCCAGTGCCACTTTGGTTATGGGCATAATAGCTCTGGGTTTCAGGGAGCGTGAAGGGACCGACCACCTCGCCTTCAATATCTATCAACTGATTAGATACTTCTCGATAATATTCTCTAACCGAACCCGTAGGAATAACCCCAAGTGAAAAAAATAAATCTTGAAAATGGGCTTGAGTTTGAGTCATCGCCAAATCTGAAAAATTCACTAATACAACTGCGATGCGTACTTTCCCTCTTAAAGGGGCTTTATTGAGTGCACCTCTTTGGGCAACTCGGACGGGTGTGCCCAAAGGATAAAAGATGCCAGGATAGATTAATCCATCATCTAAACCAACAGCTTTTCTTCGTTTGATAGTGGTATTAGAAAGAACGCCGCCTTGTTTTCGAAATTTTTCAATTTCTTTACTAATTTTGTCTTTCAAATCTGGATGCGGCGGCACTAATGACAATGCTTCACGCGCATCATTGGGAATGGAATTTAAACACTTTTTTTTCATAGTCTTGTTTTATTAAGGTTATGAGGTTACGAATCACGGATTGCACAGGGTTGCTAATGTCTTTGAGTAAAATAAATAAACAGGATAAATAAGTTTTTTTAATAAATTTTTAAGCTGTTCCTTTCATTCAAGCATTCCAAAACCACTATGAGCCATGCTTCGATGTAAAAAAAATAAGATAATTAGTTATACATGTTTATTACTCACACTTGCCTTGAGCCCGTTACTGGGCGCACGAAATAGCGGGATACTATTCGTTTTTTGTGAATATACAAACGCTGCAGTAATGTTTTTTTCATAGTTATATTTATATTTACACGAAGTTCTTAAATTATTTCATTAAGTTTTGTACAAAGGTAATCTGTTTCTGTAAGTCTGCAAATTTATTTTGGTAAAATTTTGAATTTTAACATATTTTTAAAATAAAATTCCTTAAATATATTAAAAGGTGTTTTATAATTTTGAATTTTAGTGATAAATAAAAATTTTTTTTTTATAAATATTAAATCGTATTTTGTGTATATAGATTTTTTATGCTTAAAAACGGATTCAGTCTCTATTGATTCCGTTTTTATCCTAAGTAAAAGCTAGTTTTAGTGCGCTGCGAACCAGTCAATAAAAAATTAGTTGCTTCCAACCGCTCTTTGCAAGAGCAATTCTAAGTTCATATCTTTGCTCAAAATTGGTTTGAAACCTGTTAAATATTGCTTAATTCTATACTACAATAAAATATCATACGGCTAAAAAAATGATTTATCCCATTTTATCCTTACAATATTTGCCACCAGCATCTTATTTCCAAATATTATTGGAACACGAGGGCGCATCATTAGATACGCAAGAGCATTTTCAAAAAGGCAGTTATCGCAATCGCTGTCATATTGCAACGGCTTCGGGGCGTTTTGCGTTATCAATTCCGTTGCAAAAAGGCAAAAATCAACAACAGTCTATCCAAGAAACGCGCATTGCGTATGACCAAAATTGGCAAAAACAGCATTGGTGGACGATTCGTTCGGCTTACAGTAATGCGCCTTATTGGGAGCATTATGCCGATATTGTTGAAACTTTTTATCTTCAAAAACCCATCTTCTTATGGGATTACAACCAGATGATTTTTGAAAATTGTTTGAAAATGTTAAAAATTCAAAATAAAATTATTTTAAAAAATACAGAACAATATTTTATGCCGTTTGAAGGCGTTTTAGAATTGGATGGTACAAAATATGTGGACTTTCGTTCCAAGATTCATCCAAAACTTATGGTTTTAAATTCAAGCCGTTATCCACAGATTTTTGAAGCTAAAAATGGATTTTTGCCCGATTTAAGCATTTTAGATTTAATTTTCTGTTGTGGCGGACAGTACGGACGGGAACTTTTAACGGTATGAATTTAACCCTCTCGCGTGCATCGCAAATCAGTCAACTGCTGCGACGCGGCGGCAATATCCTTGTAGCGATATTGTTAGCTAAAACGCATTTGCCGCCTTCCGATATTGGCATTTACGAAACCTTGACTTTTTTATGCAGCATTGCCGATTTTTTTTGGTTAAATGCGTTGCTTCAAACGGGATTGTCTTATTTTCCCACCTTGTCCGAAACGGATAAACCTAAATTTATTTTTCAACAATTTTTAGTTTTTAATGTATGTAGCCTTGCATTATTTTGTTTTTTTATTTTTTTTAAATCGAAATTATTATTGGTTTTGACGGGACAATCCGAATTGCCTTTTTATGAAATCTATTGGTATTTTTTGTTATTTCACTTTCCCTCGTTTTTGATAGAATCCAATTATTTGTTGCAAAAAAACGCAAAAGGATTATTGATTTACTCCATCCTTACTTTTGGTTTGCAACAAATCCTTTTTTTTTATCCCATTTTGACGCATCAAAGTTTTAAATATAGTTTTTATGGATTAGTGTTATTGGGCATTTTGAAATATATTGGGTTGATTTTACAAAATAGGGGTATCTTTTTTCCACAGATTTCGCAGATTTTACAGATTTCACAGATTTTTTTTAAAAAATCTGTGCATAAATCTGCGGGAAAACGGTGCATACAAAATTATTTGATTTTGGCTTTGCCCTTGATAGGCTATTCGCTGCTCAATGGTTTGGCAATGAATTTTGATGGCATTTTGATTAATTGGTTTTACGAAGGAGATAAAACGATTTTTGCCCTATATCGGTATGGGGCGCGGGAATTGCCCATTAGTTTGGCATTGTCCATAGGTTTGAGCAATGCGTTGGTGCCGATGATTGCAACGAATTATGCAGAAGGTGTTTACGCATTAAAACAAAAATCAAAACGATTATGGCACTGGTTATTTCCATTGTCCATCCTGTTGTTACTGACGAGCAATCTTTGGTATCCCAAAGTTTTTAGAGCCGAATTTGCCGAAAGTGCCACTATTTTTGATATTTATTTATTATTGATAATCAGCCGTTTACTGTTTTCAAACACGGTTTTAATGGCTTTGAACGAAACAACGGTTTTATTGAAAATTTCTATTGTTGAAACCCTTTTGAATCTTTTTTTAAGTATCCTGGGCATTTATTATTTTGGATATATTGGCGTTGCAGCAGCGACTGTGTTCGCCTATTGGTTTGAAAAAATAGCGATTGTCGTTTACTTAAAACGAAAACACAACATTGATTTTGCGGATTATGGCGATAAAAACTGGTATATGAGCTATATAAGTATATTGTTTTTAACTTACGCAATAAAACACCTGTAGCTGTCTCAAAAGAAAAAATCACAAAATATTATTGGGTTGGGATACGAATGGATGTACGGATTTCACGGATTTCACGAATTCGTACGGATTTTTTCTTGTCATTCCGTAGGAAACTCAGATTCCTACGGAATGACAAGAAAAAATCCGTACCAATCGGTGAAATCCGTAAAATCCGTACATCCATTCGTATCCCAACCCAATAATATTTTGTGATTTTTTCTTTTGAGACAGCCCCTAATCCACTATCCTTTTCTAAAAACAATTTTTTTAGATTTTTTTTGTTTTGATTTTGTGTAATCTTTCCAATTTTTCTTCGCCGCCGTTCCGAAATTTCGGTATAATGTAATGCCACCATAGCCATAAAAATCTTCATTCACCCGCGCACTTTGACTCACGCCATCCAAATAATCTGTAAAAGGAATATGAGTGGTTGCATCAAAAGACATCGTCCACTCGCTGCCAAGACCGACTTTGAAGCCCGCGCCAAAAATCAACATCGGACGGGTTTTGCTATACATGGCAGTTAAATCAGGCGATTCGATAGGCAAACCCTTCACAAAAGGGTCAAAACGCATCCCGCCCACCCCAATCGACACATAAGGCGTGCTGCAATTGTAAAAATCACCCGAAGAAGTATATTTGACACGGCTCTGTTTATGCCATTCCAAGCTCATCCCCAATTCGTTAATTGGCGTTTCAAAGGAAAAATTGCGTCCTTTTTTCGTTTTGGAATGAATGTCCATAGCGGCAATCGTGCAGTGCGTGAAATTCACTTTTGCTGCAAAATGATCTGTCAAACGGTGTGTGCCGACGACTCCAAAAGCATTTTTGAGTTCCATCCAATCGTAACCTTTGTCCGTCAAATCGCCTTGATAGCCCGCCGCGCCTGCAAAAATACCGATAGACATCCGTTGCGCTTGAATAGAGTGAGGGAGGAGTGCCATACAAAATATTAAAAACAATATGTTGTAATTTGTCATAGTAAAAAATTGAATTGTTCACAGGAAGAAAGTCATTTACGCTCATTATTGCACAAAACTATTGCCATTTGGGGTCAAAACAAAAGATTAGATTAAAAATTTTAAGATATTTTTTATCTGAATTTTTAAAATACGGTAAAAAAGGTATTTTTTTAACCAAATATTAGTAAGTTCTTTGTCTGGAATTCTACTGAAACAGCAAGATATTCCAATGAATTCCTTAGTACATGACAAAAATACTTTTCGGCACAGATTGAACAGATTCAACGAGATTTTCACAGATTTTTTTTGATTTTCAATACTTAAAATCAAAAAAAATCTG
>JBDKKX010000191.1:0-9493 GCA_039795795.1 Bacteroidota bacterium
CCCTATTTAATCGGCACATCAGGCGCGCTCGCAGGTAAACCGTAAGGTTTCAAAATCGTTTCCAATTTTGTAATCAAATCGGCATTTTTGGTACTCCGCGCCAACTGAATTAAATCATCTTTGGTGCGTTTATCCATCATTTCCTCTTGGACATAACCATTTTGTTTAATGCTTGGAGTCATAGAGGCATAAAAATGCAAATTATCGGCTACATTTTTCGCCAAAATCGCCCCTTGAATCCCCGCTTTATCAAAAGCACCTGCTTCAATATACATTTGAATAAACGTTAATATCTGTCCATCATAAGGGAAATTCATATTCGGGAATGCCTCGAAGAATTTATCCAACAATTGAATCGCTTGTTCCTTCTTGCCTTTGCGCAACATGTCGGATATCGTCCGCATCATAACGAATTGCGTCGTCTGAACGCTCGGGCGATAACTCCTGTCCACAAATGCTTTACGCTTATCAAAATTACCCCATTTGAATTTTTTAGTCACGCGTTCCAATACTTTATCATCCGCAACACGTCCCGCAGCGATGATGCCTAAACCGCGTAACATCGGGTCTTCCTTCGGCGACAAAACGGGCACAATCCGAGATGCCAAACCTTCCAATTGCATGTACGGATCCATGCCTTGCATTTTTTCGGGGCGACATGTCACCGCGAAGTAAATTGGACGGTCATTGATGTTGCTACCGATGATGTCCAAGACCGCAATATCGTCGCGTCCAATGAAATTACCATTCAAAGTGAACGATATTTTATCCGCAACAGAATCCGTTGGATGGATTAAACCATTGGCAATCATCTTGTTACGGTCAATTGGAATAAATAATTTCTTCGACGGTCCTGCCGATTCTAATTTGTTTTGACCGTACGAAACAGGATGGTCTTCCCCCACATATTTCAACCAATCTAACAAAGACATTTCACCGCCGTCGTTCAACGGGATTTGTTGACGCTTATCCCCGCGAATAGCGGCGGAGGGAACAGTCAATTTAATCGTCGGAGAATTGTTCACTTTGCGGCGCACTTGGTCGATGTACCAGTCAATTTGTATCAAACTCAGGTTTATAACCCGAATATCGGGGCGAATGCCTTCAACTTCTTGCGCGTACCAAAGCGGATACGTATCGTTATCGCCATAGGTGAAAATCACGGCATTCTTCTCACAAGATTCCAAAAAATTTAATGCGTAATCCCTTGCACCTGTGTGGTGACGGCGAGAATGGTCGTCAAAATTTTGCGTGCCCATCAAAATCGGCGCGACTAATACCAAACCTGCTGCGACCATCGACGAAACCGAAGAAGGCATTTTCGTTTTCAAGAAATCGTAAATCGCCAAAACGCCCATGCCAATCCATATCGCAAACGTAAATATCGAACCCACAATCACATAATCGCGTTCACGCGGTTCATTGGGCGGTTCGTTCGTATAAACAATAATTCCAATACCTGTAATGATGAACATTGCCAAAAGTCCTAACATATCATTTGGACGCTTTTTGTAATGCCAGAATAAGCCCAAAAGCCCAAAAATAAAGGGCAACATATAATATTTATTTCGTCCAGCATCCTGTTTAGTCGCTTCAGGCATGTCTTTTTCGGAGGGCAAACCGCGCAATTGGTCTAAAAACGGAATCCCCGTAATCCAATTTCCTTTATTATCCGTCGGCATAAACCCTTGTTCGCCATTCTGACGACCCGAAAAATTCCAGAAAAAATACCGCCAATACATCCAATTCAATTGATAACCAAAGAAATAACTCAAATTATCCCCAAAATCGGGGCGATCCGCAGGCAATGCTTCGCGCTGTCCCAAGCCCATCCAATATTTGTAATACGGCTCGCGGTCGCTTTCCCAATGCCCCATGCGCGGAAATAACACTTTATCTTCTGCGTTAAAAACATAATCTGTTTTTCTATCGACAATCTTGTATTCATTGCCCACCCGACCGTAACGGTCTTCGGAAGTACTCTGTTCTGGCTTTTTATTGAATTGTGGTCCGTATAACAAAGGTCTTTCACCATATTGTTCGCGGTTGATGTAAGGCAACAAACGCGTCGGGTCACTTGGATTGTTCATGTTGATAGGCGGATTCGCATTTGCCCGAATGACGACCATACCAATTGTGGAGAAGCCAATTACAGATAACGCAAATCCAACAACCATGTTTTGAATCGTACTATTTGCCTTTTCGTGCGCGAATTTCAAACCATAATAAATCGCCGCGCCGACGATTGCCAACGTCAAAATCAAACTTGGAATATTGAAAGGCAAACCTAACCAATTGACGCAAGCGATTTCTAAATTTGCCCATAATTTCGGAATGCCCGTGATGACAAACGTTTGCATCGCCCAAATCAGCAATACGCCGACAATGCCCGCGCCCGCCATGCCAAAAATCGTTGGTTTTTCCGTTTTTTTGAAATAGTAAAACAACGCCAACGCTGGAAATGTCAACAAACTCAATAAGTGAACGCCCGTCGAAAGTGCCGCCGTGTAAACCGCCAACAACATCCATCGGTCTGCTTGAGGCGAATCAGGCGCGTTATACCATTTAATCATCGCCCAAAGCGTCAACGCCGTAAAGCAAGTGGACATCGCATACACCTCGCCTTCCACCGCCGAAAACCAGATAGATGTCGCAAACGCTGTACACAAACCTGCAACGATACCGCCGCCTGCCAAAGCATTAAATTGAGCACTATCAGGCTCATTTTCGCGTCCGACGAGGGCAATTTTGCCTAAAATGATGGTTATCCAGCAGACAAACATGCCCGTCAATGCCGTACAAGCACCCGAAAGCAAATTAACTGCAAACGCAATGGCAGCAGGATTTTTAGAAAAAGTCTTCCCCAACATCGTGAAAATCCGCCCAATGAGCAAAAAAAGCGGCGCGCCCGGCGGATGCACGACTTGTAATTTGTAACATCCAGAGACAAATTCGCCACAATCCCAAAGGCTACCTGTGCGTTCCACAGAAAAGAAAAACACAGTCATCGTGATGGCAAAAACTAACCATCCAACAATGTTGTTTCGTTTTTGAAAAGAATTCATATTGATTTTAGATTTCCGCTATTTTTTTTTTTAGAACAAAAGTGACAAAGGGGGCAAAGTGGCACAAAAGTTTTTTTTTAGAACAAAAGTTACAAAGGAACAAAGTGGCACAAAAGCTTTTGTTTGCTTTGCTTCTTTGTAACTTTTGTTCTAAAAAAAACTTTTGTTCCACTTTGTCCCTTTGTAGCTTTTGTTCTTAAAAAAAACAAATTCTATATGTTTTTTAAAATTATTTCCGAAAAAGTTGTTCCTTTGCATCCGTTGATGCGTCCAAAGTTTAAATGAAAGACGCAAATGTAAGGAAATCCTCTGAAAACAAGTGTCTAACGCAGAAAATAAGGTTGCATCATTTCGATTTATACCAAAAAATAAAAACGAATTTTGAGAGAACAGAGTTACTGATTTTAGGTCAATTTGGCTTAGAATAGGGGCTAAAAACATCTAAAAATTTATAACATTATTTACACGAATCAAAATTTAAAAATGTTTTTAAAAAAAGGTAAAAAAATAGTTCAAAAAGTTTTCTGTTTTCGATAAATAATTCGTTCTTTTGCAAAGTTTTTAGAACAAACGAATGTCGAACAAACTGAATTTCGGGTCGCGTCGCGCCCACACACAGGAAAAAAACAACGTATCGTAAACCCTTGGCCTTTGAGCAAATCGAGAGGAAACATAATAGTTAATGAAATTTTTTAACTTCTTCACGCAGGAATTGGCGATTGACCTCGGTACCGCCAACACGCTCATCATCCAAAACGATGAAATCGTGGTAGATGAGCCTTCGATTGTCGCTATCGACCGCAAAACGGGACAGACCATTGCCGTCGGACATAAAGCGATGCAGATGCACGAAAAAACGCATGAAAATATTAAAACCATTCGCCCATTGAAAGATGGGGTGATTGCTGACTTCCAAGCTGCTGAAAGCATGATTGAAGGTTTGATTCGGATGGCGGGCAATAAGCGGCGTTTTTTCACTCACATGAAAATGGTGATATGTATTCCGTCGGGCATCACGGAAGTCGAGAAACGGGCAGTTTTTGAATCGGCTGACCACGTAGATTCGAAAGAAACGTATCTCATTCACGAACCGATGGCTGCGGCTCTTGGTATCGGACTCGACGTGGAAGAACCGATTGGCAATATGATTATCGACATTGGCGGCGGTACGACCGAAATTGCGGTGATTGCTTTGTCTGGCATCGTTTGTGACCAGTCGATTCGGATTGCAGGCGACGAATTGACGACCGATATTGTCAATTACATGAAACGGCAACATAATATTTTAATCGGGGAAAGAACAGCAGAACAGATTAAAATTCATGTGGGTTCAGCGTTGCAAGATTTGGAAAATCCACCAGATGATTTCGCGGTCAATGGACGCGATTTGATGACGGGGATTCCAAAACAAATTACAGTTTCGTATAATGAAGTGGCTCATGCGATTGACAAATCCATCTCCAAAATCGAAGATGCGGTTTTAAAAGCATTGGAAACGACTCCGCCAGAATTGGCATCGGATATTTACAAAACAGGACTTTACTTGACTGGCGGCGGTGCATTGTTGCGCGGCTTGGACAAACGAATTGCTGCTAAAACGAAATTGCCAGTACACGTAGCGAGTGACCCATTGCGTGCAGTGGTGCGCGGCACAGGAATTGCTTTGAAAAATACGAATAAATACTCTTTTTTGATAGACCGCAAACGCGTTTAAGTAATGATGAATGATAAATGATGAATGATGAATTTTTGTAATAGATTAATAATCAATGAATTATGAAATTTGTCAACGCTGTTTATGCTTACTCAATTACTAAAAACAAAGAAATCAGTGTAAAAAAAAATTTCTTAATAAAGATACCTCATAGAATCATTTTCTCTGACGTATCAGAAACGCCATAACGATTTCAGCAAGTGTGATACAAATTGGAACACGGATGACACGGATTCTGGCAGATTTTCGCGGATTTTTTTTCTTTTGGACGGAGTTCAAAAAAATCCGCAAAAAAAATCCGCGAAAATCTGCCCGAATCCGTGTCATCCGTGTTCCAATTCGTATCGCACCTCCCGAAATCGTTATGGTGTTTCGGCGCGTGTAACCATTTTCGACATGCAGTTTTTGATACGATACGGCTCATTTTTTCTGTTTCTGCTATTGGAAACGTATTCTTTGGTACTGGTTGCGCAGTACAACACGAAGGCTGGAGAAATATATCAAAGTTCCGCTAATTTGTTTGCAGGAACCATTTACACGCATTTCAACACCTTTAATAAATACTTGTCAAATCAAAATGACATTGATAGTTTGCAAAAAGAGAATGGTGAATTGCGTCAACAATTAGAATCTTCCAGATACGATAATGCGATAGTGCGCGGCACCGTTACTTTTCCAGTGGATACCTCGACGATTCGCCCCGATACGGCTCCTCAAAAAGATGTTTTGCTTCAATTTCGGTACATTAGTGCTGAAATCATCAACAATAGCGTCGCACGCGATAACAATTATTTGACTATCAATCGCGGCAAATTGCATGGCATCAAATCGGGGATGGGTGTAATCAGTAGCGACGGAGTCGTTGGAGTAGTCAAAAATACGACAGACCATTTTTCCCAAGTGATGTCTATTTTGAATAAACAGATGTTACTCAGTGGGATGATAAAACGCAATCGCTATTTTGGCACCATCCTTTGGCGGGGCGGCAACCCTAAAATCGTGAATTTGGATAATATTCAAAAACACGCCGACATTCGCAGAGGCGATACAATAGAAACTTCAGGTTATTCCGAAATCTTTCCGGGCGGGATTCGGATTGGCACGATAACAGACCCGAAACGATTTGATGAAATCTCTGTGGAATTGAGTAATGATATAAGTAAAATACGATATGTATATGTCATTGAAAACTTCTTCATTAAAGAATTAAAAGCCTTACAAGAAATTCAACAATTGCAACAACGGGTCAATATTCGCTAACCACTTCTGATAGATTATCTTTATGAGTTCGATACTTTTACGCAATCTTTTTCGGTTTATATTTTTAATGGCGTTACAGATTTTGGTACTCAAAGGGGTCAATCTGGGCGGTGCGGATTTTAATTATATAACAATTTTTGTGTATCCGTTGTTTTTGATGTCCTTGCCTTTGAATACGCCCCCGTTTTTGATGTTGCTGATAGGCTTCTTGACGGGTTTGACGTTGGATAGTTTTTACGATTCGATAGGGATGCACGCGGCGACTTGTGTTTTCATGGCGTACATCCGACAATGGATGTTGAATGTTTTAGAACCTGCGGGCGGCTATAAAGAAGGCGTGAGCCCGACAAAACGCAATTTCGGATTTTTATTTTTCGTCAAGTATGCGTGTTTTTTCATGTTGCTGCACACGTTGTTTTACTTCTCGGTAGAGGCTTATACGTTTGTGTATTGGCGACAAATTCTTTCCAAAACGGCTCCAAGTTTTGGCGTTTCTTTCCTGTTTATTATGCTGTATAGTTTTATATTTGACCCTGCGGAATAATTGGGGTACGTTGGAATTAGGATTAAATGCTTATTTTCGGCACAGATTGAACAGATTCAACGGATTTTCACAGATTTTTTTTGATTTTCAAACGTTAAAACCAAAAAAAATCTGTGAAAATCTCGTTAAATCTGTTCAATCTGTGCCGAAAATAAGCATTTAATCCTAATTCAAAAACCTCACAACAATTCATTGTCCTTAAAACTAAAAAACCCCGTCATACCAATAATTAAATGGTCTAAAACCTTAATTTCCAAATATTCTCCTGCTCTTTTCAACTGTCTCGTCAAATCAATATCCGATTGACTGGGTTTAAGCAGCCCCGAAGGATGATTATGACAGAAAATAATCCCAGAAGCCAACGCTTCCACCGCAGGTTGAAACACCGTTTTCGGGTCCACCACCGTTTTAGAAACGCCGCCGACACTAATTTGATGTTTTCCAATAATGTGATTGGCTCGATTGAGCAACAAAATCCAAAATTCCTCATGCCGCAAATCTAACAAACGCGGCAACAAAACATCATACACATCCCGACTGGATGTAATCGAAGTATGTTGTCTCAAATCAGCGAATTGTCGTCGGCGACCCAACTCAACAGCCGCCGCAATCGTAATCGCTTTGGCAACTCCGATGCCTTTAAATTGTTGTAACTCTTGCAAACTCCGTTTGCCGAGTTCGGAAAGATTGTCATTGACAGAAGCGAGGATTTGACTCGCCAATTGAATCGCATTGGCTTCGTGCGAGCCAGAACCGATGAGTAAAGCAATCAATTCGGCATCGCTGACGGCATTTTTCCCCTTTTCGAGCATTTTTTCACGCGGTCTGTCGCTATCCGACATCGATTTAATCGTCGCTTTGACAGCAATAGGGCGGTTTTGAACAGCATTGTTCATCATAGAATGTCTGTTTTTAGTGAATGATTTAAGACCATATCCCCGCAAAAATAAGCCGATATTTTGAATTCAAAAATTTTTTGACAGAAAAGATAGCTGAAATTCTGTTACATTTGCTGTTTGTTTTGACTTAGAGTCTATACAGCCGTTTCCGTTTTGGAAAATTAGGATACAAACGGATGTACGGATTGAACGAATTTCACGGATTCGTACAGATTTTTTTTATTTTTTTGCCTAAAATTCAGCATTCGTTCCGAAAAAAATCCGTACGAATCCGTGAAATCCGTTCAATCCGTACATCCATTCGTATCGTAATTTTCCAAAACGGAAACGGCTATAAAAATCTATATGTTCATATAACCAATTAATTATCAACATTTTATGCAATTGTACAGTACCAAAAATCCACAAGCACTGGTGGATTTACGAGAAGCCGTTTTCAAAGGGCTTCCGGATGACAATGGCTTGTATATGCCGACGGTCATTCCAAAATTAAAATCGGATTTTATCAAAAATCTGAAACAACATTCGTTCCAAAGCATCGCTTACGAAATTTCTAAACGCATTTTGCAAGGCGCGCTGTCGGATACCGATATTAAACGCATGGTTGAAGCTGCGATTGATTTTCCCGCGCCGACGGTTCAATTGGATGAAACAACCCATATTTTAGAACTTTTTCATGGTCCTTCTCTTGCGTTTAAAGATTTTGGGGCGCGGTTTATGGCGAAATTGATGGGGCATTTCAATCAAAAGGAATCGCGGGAATTAGTGATTTTGGTGGCGACATCGGGCGATACAGGCGGTGCAGTAGCAGCAGGATTTCACGAAACCCCTGGTATTGAAGTCGTTATCCTGTATCCTTCGGGCAAAGTGAGCCATTTGCAAGAGCAACAATTGACCACTTTGGGCAAAAATATCACCGCTTTGGAAGTCAATGGCACCTTTGACGATTGCCAAGCGTTGGTCAAACAAGCGTTTTTAGACCGCGAATTGACGGAAAATATTCGATTGAGCTCTGCAAATTCTATTAATATTGCGCGCTTGATACCCCAAATGTTTTACTATTTTGAAGCCTATAAACAAGTTTCTGACCCTGCCAATCCCGATGAAGGCATTGTTTATGTCGTACCGAGTGGCAATTTTGGCAATTTGACGGCGGGCGTGATGGCTAAAAAAATGGGATTGCCTGTACATCGCTTTGTGGCAGCGACGAATAGAAATGATATTTTTCCTAAATATTTGGATTCGGGCGAATATCAACCGCGCCCGTCTGTGCGCACGTTGTCGAATGCGATGGATGTGGGTAATCCGTCTAATTTTGCGCGGATGGAGGCTTTGCATGGGATTTGGCAGAAAATGAAAGTGGCGATTGCAGGTTTTTCGTTTGATGATGCTGCGACGGAGGCTGCGGTGCGCGAAGTTTATGAACAATATAAATATATGATTGACCCACATGGAGCTGTGGGGTATTTGGCATGGCGGGCGTATCAACGGCGGAGTAAGCAGGGCAGCAGTCGTAAAACATTGAAAGGCATTATTTTAGAAACGGCGCATCCATCTAAATTTTTGCCCGATATGGAGCGAATTTTGGCAAAACCCGTCGAAGTACCTGAAAAATTGGCAATTTTGGCAAATCGGCAGAAAGTGGCAACTCAAATGGGAACGACTTATGAACCATTTAAAGACTTTTTGTTGGAAAAATATAGCGTTTTAGTATCGTGATTAATTTTTTTTTTTAACACATAGGGACATAGGACACATAGTTTTTTTTAACACATAGGGACATAGGACACATAGTTTTTGGGCGCATTGATTTTTAAAACTATGTGTCCTATGTCCCTATGTGTTAAAAAAAACTATGTGTCCTATGTCCCTATGTGTTAAAAAAAAC
This sequence comes from Bacteroidota bacterium, assembly GCA_039795795.1. Classification (GTDB taxonomy): domain Bacteria; phylum Bacteroidota; class Bacteroidia; order Chitinophagales; family Saprospiraceae; genus JAAFJT01. The sequence continues at coordinate 9,371 of JBDKKX010000191.1, forward strand.
TATGTGTCCTATGTCCCTATGAATATGCGTAAGGCTTAACTATTGTAATAAATAAATAGTTGAAAAAGAAGGTGTAATAAATAATATTTTTTTAAATCCTTTCCCAGAGCGAATTCTGGGAAA
>JBDKKX010000192.1:0-9306 GCA_039795795.1 Bacteroidota bacterium
CCCGACTTGTTTTAAAATAGATTGCACCACATACACATTGGAACGTCGAATTTGATGCGGTAAGGGAATTGTATCCAGTTCCACCAACTCATCCCCAGTCGAAATCACCGCAGCAACAGGCATTTTTTTCACTTTTAAAACCGATTTGCCAATCGTTGCTGCCGTTCCGATTTCGGATGGATACAATTTAACACCTGATGGAATCAATAAATCCCCCATTTTTTTGTCACTTGCCACAGGGTGAATATTCTGATATTGCTGAATTTGCTCAACCATCACCTTGACACGCCCATTCGCCAATTGCAAATCTTCATATCGAATCACCGTGTCCGCGCCCACAGGCACTACCGCACCCGTCATCACTTCCATTGCTTCTCCCGCATTTTGAAGCTGCGTTTGGGAATAACCTGCTGCTTGAACGCCATTTATCAAAAAATCACGCTGTCCTGCGGCAAAATCCGCATAACGCAAGGCAATACCATCCATCGTCACGCGGTCGAAAGGCGGAAATGGGCGGTCGGCGCGCAGTTCTTCCGCGAGAATGCGCCCAATACTTTGTTCTAACGAAACAGATTCAATCGCGCATGGGATGCTATATTTTGCAATTATATCCGTCGCTTCTTGTACAGAAATCATTGGTTTACAATATTTTACCAAAAGTTAATATGCAATTATGATAATTTTCACTTTTGAAAAATTGTGATACGAATGGATGTACGGATTCAACGGATTTCACAGATTGGTACGGATTTTTAGAATCCCATGTCTTGTTTCTGGAAAAATTAAAAAAATCCGTACCAATCTGTGAAATCCGTTGAATCTGTACATCCATTCGTATCACCATTTTTCAAAAGCAAAAATAAAACACAATTTATCTAATTTGCAGCGTACTAAGCACTCAACCATGCCAAATTTAATTCTTGTGGCACTTTCATGCGCTCCCCAATCCTCACATATCGTTCCGATAATTTGCAAAGATAATTCTGCGCTTTTTGCGCCGCCCCAGTTAAGCCTGTCAATTCTTCCAATTTCCAAAGTTTCACCAAATGGTCAATGATTTTCGCATAATCAAAAGTCGTATAAATCCCAATTCGTTGCGTTACTGCCGAAAAATTAGTAAATAAATCTTCTTTTCCATGATTCATCAACACCGCAGGCATCGTAATTTGACTACGCATCATTTTGTCAAAAGCCAAAATCGCCCCATTCGGGTCAATTTCAAAAATTCTCGACATAAACGATTTATATGCCTTTTCATGCCGCGCTTCATCGCCCGCAATGGTTTTGCAAATCCGACATAAAACAGAATCCCCGCCTTTCTCAGCCAATTTCCCCGTATTAATATGAGAAATTTTAGTAGCGCGTTCTTGAAACGACGTGTAAATCATCGCCAAATACGGATCCGCATCGGTTTGTGGATTAAAACCATTGTTGATTAAATGGTGAATCGTGATTTCCACTTTGCGCATATCCGCCCTGCCCGATAAATAAAGATACTTATTCAACAAATCGCCATGCCGATTTTCCTCTGCCGTCCAGCCCCGAGACCAAGTTGCCCAACCTTTCTCACTGGTTTGAAGCCGTTCTTCATTGATGCCTTCCAACAAATTAAAATAAGTTTGATAACTCGGCAAGGCTTCTTCCGTAATCATGTTGCCAATGAGCGTCGTAATCACTTCATCTGGAATCCCCGCAGCGCGCTGCCGCAACAAACGCACTTGGTCAAGCGCGTCTTCCTGAGTCATATTAGGCAAAAAATCAGTAGGTTGCCAACATTTATCCGGCGAAACCAAGATATTTTTAGCAGCATCTGCCACCAAAGGTTCCAATTCAGAAATGACCTCTATTTTAGCAGCCATTTCGCGGCTTATCTCATGCTTTATATTGGTTTGCATAATTTATTGTATTTTATATATTTAATAAATTGTTTTTAAATTATTTACGAACTTGAATAAACATATTCAAGCCTTCTCCTTCAAAAAAAATAGCCCCTGTTTTTTTGAATTTAGATGCCATAAACATCCGATGCATATCCGCTTCTGTCCGATGAATCAATTTCCAAGCAACGACTTCATCCAAATATTCTTTGTAAATATTTTTACTGTGAAAATTGCCTAAAATCACGATTCCATTCGGTTTTAAAATGGAATGGATAAAATCCAACAACTTTATGACGTGTTTTTCCTGAAAGTAATCAATCAAACCCATGCTATACACGACATCTTGTGGCGCAATCTGTATTTTGCTACGGCTCGTCATTAAATTCAAAATGGTTTCCTGTACTAAGGTAATAGAAGATGACCAGTCATTTTCATCCCGCCAAGTTTTACAAAAATCCAATGCGTGCTTGTCAAAATCCAATAAAATTGTTTTTAAATCATTGATTTTGAAAGTATTGTGCTGTGTAATATTTTGATATAAATCAAAAATTTCTCGCGCAGAACCACTTGCGATACACAATATATTCATGGGTATATCCGTCGTGTTTTTTTGATTTTTAAACAAATCATACAATTTGTCTCCTATTAATTTGCGCCGATTGCGCACCACAATCGAAGTCGGCGCGTCCAAGTGCATCCTATCCACGACCTTTCCAATGGGAGTCGAACCCGTTTCAATATCTTGATAAATCTTTTCTAATGTCAAATAATCCCCAGCGTAGCCTAATGGTTTTGTAGAAAATCGAGAGGCAGTACCTGTTTGCAAAACATAAGGTAAAATTTTGTCTTTCATCAATTTTGCCAAATCTTGTTGTTCCTTTTTCGGTAAATCCGATTTTTCACTTAACAAATCATGTGCGAGGTAAACGACAGATACTGCTTTGGCATACAAACGCTGGTACAAATCATCGCTGATAGGTTGGTCATTTGCCAATAAATAAGTTGTTTTTTGTATTTCCTGTTCGTAATCTAACAATTTTTGTTTAAAAACAGTTGCTTTATCAAGCATTGGAACCACTTCAATCATGTTTTTCAAACGAGTTTTAAAATAAAAAATTTTTGTTTTGAAAACAGGGACTATATAGCGAATTTTCGTTTTTTAAACGCCCTAAAATGGCGAAAGGCAAAAAACGTTTTGCAACATTTTTTGCCTTTCATAAACAGAATTTTTGCCACGAATTACACGAATTTTCACAAATAGTTTTATTTTAGTGAAAATTCGTGTGATTCGGGACAAATGATTTCAAACTCTTTTTTGCACAAACGCTGTCAATTCAGCTTCCGAAACAATGCGATTTCCTACATACGCTGTGCCGCGCATCAACGCAATCCCTCGTCGCATTGGAGACAATAATTCCATTTTAAGCACCAAAGTATCCCCAGGTAATACCTTATCTCTAAATTTACCGCCATCAATTTTCAAAAAATACGTATCCCAAACCTCTCCTTCGGGAATATCCTGCAACACGAAAATTCCACCCGTTTGTGCCAACGCTTCCAATTGCAAAACCCCAGGAAACACTGGATTACTCGGAAAATGCCCTTGAAAAAACGGCTCATTCATCGTCACATTTTTGACAGATACAATATGTTGTTTGCTGATTTCCACCACTTTATCCACCAAAAGAAACGGATAACGATGCGGAATTTTTTTCATAATCTCATTCACATCCATTATCGGTTTCTGATTCGGGTCATATTTAGGCACATCTTGGATTTTCTTCCACTCCAAATATTCCTTTTTCAACAATTTTGCAAACGCAACATTTGCCGTATGCCCCGGTTTAGAAGCAATAATTTGACCTTGAATCGGTTTGCCCACCAATGCCAAATCGCCAATCACATCCAACAATTTATGGCGAGAAGGCTCATTTTCAAAACGCAAATCCGAGGTATTCAAAACGCCCGCTTGCGTAATTTCAAGGGTTTCTCTACCTAATTTGGTTGCCAACACACTCAATTCGGACTTCGTCATTGCTTTTTCAGCAATCACAACTGCATTCTCTAAATCACCTCCTTTAATAAGGTTTTGCGCCAACAATTTTTCCAAATCATGCACAAACGTAAAAGTACGCGCAGGCGCAATTTCCGTTGCATACCGATCCAGCGACTTCAAACGCGCATATTGTTGCCCCAAAACAGGAGAATTAAAATCAATATTCGCCGTAACATTAAATTCGGCATCAGGCAATGCGACCAATTCGGTGTCCGTAGCTTCGTCCCGATACATAATGGGCTGCGTTATCACAAAATATTCCCGTTCCGCCTCTTGCTCCACAATGCCCGCGTACAACAATGCTTTTACAAAAGGCGCGGCACTCCCATCCATAATCGGCACTTCCGTTGCATTGATTTCCATCAAAACATTATCAATATCAAGCCCTCTGAGGGCAGAAAGCGCGTGTTCAATCGTCGCAACTTGCGCCGTACCTTGCTGTATCGTGGTATTGTAACGCGTTGAGACGACTTTGCTGCAATCGCAGGGAATGACAGGCGCGCCCGGCAAATCCACTCTTTTAAATTTATAACCAAAATTCACTTCTGCGGGCTTGAACGTGAGCGTTGCATGAACGCCTGTATGCAATCCTACGCCAGAGACCGTCACAGGGTTTTGGAGCGTACGTTGTTTCATCTGAGGGTGCTATTGCTATTTAGGTTTGGTTTTAGAAAAGTCCGTTTTAACAACCAAACGCACATATTACAAACTATTTGAAGCCGCAAAGCTAAACAACCCTTTGGATTATTCTATATTTTTTGGGTATTTTTTATTCAATATTTGGTAAAAGCACGTTTATTTGGCGCATTTGCAAAATATAATTTTGCGAATGCGCCAAATTTAGCGAAAATACGCTCTATTGTATCCATCGTTGTTTAATCTATATCAATCTTTTTGCCTTTGGAAAGCAACTCAATATCTTCTAAATCTAATCCTGTAATTTTTGAAACAAAAGCCCAATCTGCTCCTTCTGCTAATGCTTTTTTAGCGATAGCCGCACTTGCTTTTCTAATGCCTAAATCTTCGGCTGTTGTAAGAACGCTTTTTTCAATACGGCGATTTTCGATATGTCGAGAACACTTCTTTTGATAATTGAATTGGATGATTTTTTTCATCGCCCAATCAAAACTAATAAATGTGCGTTCTTTACCCATGATTTTTTGATTTTTGGTGAACAATAAAATGCAAAATAACAATCATTCTAGCTCAAAACCATTATTTTCGCAAAAAGTTGTCAAATTGGATTTTTTGCAAAGCAAACAAACTCATATCTCTCCAAAGGGGCTTTGTATATCGTTGCAACCGCCTTTAAAAATTGGAAGCCTAAATACATCAAGGCTTCCAACCTTAAAATTAGGGGCAAAATAGAAATTACTTACTGTTTAATAAACTTTAACGCCCCGCCTTGATACTGAATCCAATAGGTGCCAGTTGCCAAATTTTGTACAGGTAAAAGATTTTTACCAACATTCAAAGGTAACGTTTGAACAACTTCTCCAACGCTATTTAGGATACGTACTTGGGTTGCTATTGGCGTTTCGAGCGTCAACGTTTCGGAAACAGGATTGGGATACAATGAAATCTTCCATTGAGACAAATCTTCGGTCGGAACGTTCAATATCACTTGACTACTGGAATCGCGGCACAATTCACTACCATTGTTTTTAACCAAAAGTTTTACAGTATAAGTTCCTGATTGTAAATAAGTTACAATTGGATTTGCGATAGTTGAAGTCTGTCCATCACCAAATGTCCAAGCATAACTTGGGTTGGTTAAATTAGCAATAGGTGTTGTATTCGTAAAGCGAATGCCCCGATTCGCTTGTCGTGCAAAGGTAAAACTGACAGGCGTACTAACTGAAAGGTTATTAACACGAACAGTATCGCTTGTTACCACATTCCCATTAGCATCTTTGGCACTTACCCGATAAGTACCTACCGATAAATTATTAAAAATATTACTTGTTTGATAAATGCCGTTGTCCAAAGCGTAAGTCATTGTTCCAGCACCGCCTGTCGTTTGAGCCGTCAAAGTACCATTCGCTCTGCTGCAAGTGGCATGTTGAACTGATGAGGATACTGCCCATGCACAACTTTCTAATTTTGAGAGCCCGCCCCATGTACTCATCCATTTATTGCCTTGTGCATCCAGTCCAACGGATTGGACATAATTTGCAAGCACTTTGCTATTCGATGTATTGTAAATTGTCCAGTTTGTACCGTCGAATTTACAAAGACCGCCACCATAAGTACCAAACCATTTGTGATTTTGTGCATCTACGGCAATTCCGCCAACGTAGTTTTGCGGCAAAGCACTATTTAACGTATTGTAATAAGTCCAGACCGTCCCATCAAATTTATAAAGCCCTGTCCAGTTCGTTCCAAACCATTTGTTACCTTGTGCGTCAGCGGCAAGCGATATAATATCATTGCTGAAGAGTCCCGAAGTATTCGATGTATTGTAATTTGTCCAAGTTGCGTCGTCAAACTTATAAACGCCATTAGAGGAACTAAACCATTTATTGCCTTGCACGTCAATAACCATCTGTTTGAGATTTGATAACGGACTATTATAAGTAGTCCAACTCACTCCATCGTATTTGGACACACCCGACGAAAAACAAAACCATTTATTACCTTGTGCATCCGTAGCAATAGAGGATATATAATTGGCACCAATGCCGCTATTTGTTGTAGTATAAGGTGTCCAATTCGTACCGTCAAATTTATAAACACCTGAGAAATACGTACCAAACCATTTATTATTTTGCGCGTCGGATGCCATAGAAACGATATAGGACATATCTCTTGGACTATTGGATGTGTCATAACGCATCCAATTGGTTCCATCAAATTTGAGAATGCCCCAACCTTTTGTACCAAACCACATATTTCCTTGATTATCCTTAGCATGGCAGGAAACCGCATTCGCATTGACTAAGAGTTGAGGCGGAGTCGGATTTGTCCAATTGTTGCCATCAAATTTAAATACGCCTGCGGAAGAACCAATCCATTTATTTCCTTGCGGATCTACGCCAATGCTATAACCATAGGAGATAGCACCATTGAAAACCTCCCAAGTACCATTATTGTATTTGTAAATTCTGTCATTAGATGCAAACCATTGATTTCCTTGCGCATCGGAGGTAATTCCTCCAACAGAATAGAGGGCTTGTCCGTTAGCTGTTACATAAGTTGTCCAATTGGTGTTGTCAAATTTAGATAACCCGTTAGCACCCGTCCCAAACCATTTATTATCCTGGGCATCTATACCAATAGCGCGAATGTTATTGGATAACAAGCCATCGGAAGTGGTATACGTAGCCCAATTCGTGCCGTTGAATTTAGAGACACCATACGAATCAGTGCCAAACCATTTATTGCCTTGTGCATCTACTGCAATGGCTTGAACCCGGTTGCCTGCAATCGAACTATTGTTTCGGTTATAAATGGTCCAAGTAACGCCGTTGAATTTAGAAACGCCGTTTTCTTCAGTACCAAACCACATATTTCCTTGTGCATCTGCCGCAACGGAATGAATATAAAGGCTACCGATTTGACTGTTTGATGGCGTGTAATTCGTCCATGCATTGCCGTCAAATTTGGATACGCCGCCATATCCGCCAAACCATTTATTGCCTTGTGCGTCAATTGCGATGGCTCGTATCTCATTGGCAACCAACGGGCTATTCGAGGAGTGATAGTGAGTCCAATTCATGCCATCAAACTTGTAAACACCTTGATAGGTACCAAACCATTTCGTGCCATCTGCATCTATGGCTACAGCAGTAGTAAGTGCGGGGTTTCCAAAATAATGCTTCCAAGATTGAGTTCCATTTTGAACAGTCATATCGGTGGATGTAACCACACAATCGCCTGCATCTTTGACCGTTGCCCGATAAGTTCCTGCATTTAATTGCGAGAAAAAGGAACTATTTTGAAAATTCGACCCATTCAAGGAGTAGCTCAAAGGACGAATCCCGCCAACCACTTGCACATTAAACTGTCCATTTGCCAGATCGCAAGCAGCATTTTTTACATCTGTAATGGTCGCAACAGGTGTTGTATTTTGCAAGGTGTAATAAGAAGAATTGACCACACAATTATTGCTATCCTTGATAAAAACCTGATAACTACCTGCTGCCAAACTCTTAAATAGAGAATCCGCTTGATAGGTTACGCCATCCCGCGAATAATTCAACTTACCGCCTATCGCTTTGACTAAAATTTGACCATTGGGCAATCCGCAAGTATTATTTTGAACAATCACTTGATGAATCGTTGGTATAATCGTTCGGATAAGGCTATTGGCGTAAGTTGCGATGCAACCATTGGAATCTTTTGCAATGACCTGATATGTTCCACCTAACAAATTGTTAAACACAGGACTGTTTTGGAAGTTAGTGTTGTCCACAGAGTACGTCATCTTGCCTGCACCCCCAGAAGTGCGAACGGTTAACCTGCCATTCGCTTGCCGACAAGTTGCTGCTTGAACCGCAACAGAATCTACTGAAAGGTTACAAATTTGGAGTTTTGAAATACCACCATTTGTGCCAATCCATTTATTGCCTTGTGCATCTACGGCAATAGCCGTTATATAATTGGAAATCAAACGATTAGTCGAAGCAGTATAATTACTCCAACTACCATCTGCGTTTAATACAGCGATTCCATTATATTTAGTGCCAAACCATTTATTGTTTTGTGCGTCTATCGCAATAGAGGTAAGATTATCACTTAATAATGAAGGGTAATTATTGGTCGTGTAATTAGTCCAATTGGTGCCATCATCTGATTTGGAGACACCATAATAAGAACTTACAAACCATTTGTTATTTTGTCCATCTATTGCCATCCCTTTGATAGAACTTACTTGGGAGAAGGTTGTAAACTTAGTACCATTAAACTTGTAGGCATAACTGTCTCCGCCAAACCATTGAGTTCCACGCTTATCCACAGCAGCAGTAGACAACAAAAAATTCGATGCGTAATTCGTCCAAGTTGTACCATCAAACTGGTAAATACCAGCATAATTCCCATCTGCAAACCATTTATTTTGTTGAGAATCAATTGCAATCGCTTTAATTTTCAGATTTATTAGGTAAGAAGTCCAATTCGTACCATCAAATTTGGATATGCCTCTTTGAGTGCCAAACCATTTATTTCCCACAGCATCTACGGCAACAGCATAAACCGTGTCTGAAGCCAAACCACTATTAGTAATATTATAAGTATTCCAATTCTCACCATCAAATTTGGAAACTCCGCGATCCGTACCAACCCATTTATTTCCCCATCGGTCCGTTTTAATAGCATTAATAGCAACAGAGTGTAATGGAGCTTCCGTAGGATTATGATTTGTCCAGCTCG
>JBDKKX010000193.1:0-9300 GCA_039795795.1 Bacteroidota bacterium
CGATAGAATCCGCGAAAGATTGTTGTTCTTTTTGGCGTTTCATCTGCGGACGAATGATGAAAAAAAAGAATACAGCGAACATCGCTAAGGGAAAAATAAGGCTCATCCCGCCTGCACCTTGTAAAAGAATCATATCAATGATTGAAATAGTGATTGACTAAAAATTTTTAACGCGCAAAGATAATGAATGATGAATGATAAATGATGAATGATGAATGATTAATTTCACAAGGAGTCATTTATCCTAATTTGCATTTTGTCTTGTGTTAAAAATAACCCAATAGGTTTATGAAATATATTAAAATAATATATTTTATATCTGTTAAAATTTATTTCCATCAAAAGCGTTGAAAAATTTAGTTTAACAAAAAACAGATCTATGTATATGAAAAATTTAACTTCTATTTTATTCGGTTGCGGTATTTTATGGAGTACCACAATACTCATCGCTCAAAATCCATCCAACAAATGGACTTCTTTGCCCATGTACGGAGGCGGTTACGTGACAGATATCGTGCCGCATGCCACAAATCTTAATACATTGGTTGCTGTGACAGATGTATCTGGTTTGTTCCAAACGACCGATGGGGGTTCTAATTGGACATCGCTCACCGCCAATATTCCCAAAAAAGATAATAAGTATTTTAGATGCCGTAGTTTTGCATTCGAGCCGACCACCACAACAACGCTGAATTCAAGAACGATGTATTACATTTCAGAAGGAGACAAGGTACCAGGCATTTTTTGGAAGACGGTAGATGGCGGAGCTAATTGGACATCAACCGTTTTGGATTTGACGGTGAGCGGTAATGGCTATGCACGTTACGCAGGTGCGACGATTTTAGTAAATCCCAACAATGTTCAACAAATTTTTATTGGGGGGCAAGCCAATGCAACTCAAAACGGGGGACTCGCTATTTCAACAAATAAGGGTTCATCATGGCAATACCTTAGAACTTTTGACTTGGGCAAGGCTTGGATAACAAAATTAAAATTCGATCCTGCCCATCCGAACCTAATTTATATTGCTGCTTCTAAAAATCCCGATATTAGCACGAGTATAGGTGGTTTTTGGAAGTATGACCTCTCTGCAACGTCAAACCCATTAACTAAAATTTCGAATCAAGATATAGTCGATTTTGACTTCGATGCGAATCAAACAACCATTATAAGTACTTCACAATCAACAGTTTATAAGTCTATAGATGGTGGAATCAAGTGGCAGCAGCTAACAGTGCCGAATCTCAAATATGGTTTATTCGCCGTAGCGCACCCAAGTGATTCGGGCAGTTGGTACTTCGCTACACAAGGCGACTTCGACCAAAATGCAATAGTAACCACGAGTAATTATGGTAATTCGTGGACGCTTGTGCGGTACAATTTTACAACTTATAGGAAAAATGCGGATAAATTAAGTTATCCGAATCTCCCTAACAATTATAAACCTCAATTCGGCAATAACCTGTCGTGCTTATTGTTTCGGGGGAATTCCGCGTATGTGGGCGATTGGTACGGGGTTTGGAAAACAGGAAATGCGAATCTGCCGTTGGTTAAAACAACAACTGATATTGCAGATAATTCTAATTGGTCTTGGGCATTTTCCGTGATAGGGATTCACAACATGGTGCAATTGCGCACCTCCTTACATCCTACGGATTCAACTCAATTTTTCGCCAATCTTGCGGATATATCTTGTTATCAGAGCACCAATTCGGGCGCGACGATGATTCACAGACCGATTGCTAAAGTCAATTCAACGACAAAGATTGCTTTTCACAAAAATCAACCTGCGATTGGCTATTTGGTCGGCACACAGGGCGAAGGGGAAGGTGTTGGCAAAGGTGGCAGAATCCGAAAAACAACAACTAATGGTGGAACGTGGGATTCAATTTCTACTTTAACCGAATCTTATTTTGAAAATTTGTCTAAAAGCATTACTGATTTGGTTTTGACTCCTAAAAAAGATACTTTAATTGTCGGGTTGGTGCCAAAAGCGGCAAATGATGTACAAATTTATATATCTAAGAATGGTGGGACACAGTGGGCGGCTTGGGTGGAAAATTTACCCGCATTAGACACTTTTTTTGAAGTTTGGGGCAAAAATGACCATTTATTAAGTGATGCCGATGGTCAAACGTTTTATGTTTGGAACGCAAAAGGGTTATATCGTCGAAATCCATTAGAGGCACAGTGGACAAAATCTGCTTTTAGCAATATCAATGAGTCGGGCAAAGTTGAATCGGTGGTGGCGCATCCTGCGAACCCTAAAACATTATATGTTACGTTTGGGTCGAACAAAGTTTATAAATCCGTGACGCGTGGAAATGGAGATTGGACAGCATTAAGTGCATTGCCGACAGGGGAACAAGCGGAATTATTAGCGGTTTCTAAAAGCGGACGTATTGTCGTGCAAACGCGCAATGCGAATGGTCAAGGACTGTTTTTGAGCAATAATCACGGTGTAACTTGGAAAACTGTTGCATTAACTGGTTTTTTGCGACAGGTGGAAGGGCTGGTTTTCTTGCAAGAGAAAAAATTACTGGGCTGGACAGGGGGGAATTCGGGTTTCATCAGCGATATATCTTCCTTGCTTGAAAAAGAGGTGCGTTCGGAAATGCTTTCCAAACTAACAGTCTTTCCGAACCCAACAACGCATACTGTAACGGTCGAATTACCCGAAGAGGCATTAATAGCAACTGTGTTTGATGCCACAGGACGCTTTATTTTCAGCCTAGAAGCCATTCCATCTGATTCGTTCCTGCAATTGGATGTAAATGGGTTGCAAACTGGATTGTATTTTGTGCGTGTTGGGACGAATGTTGCGTCTTTCGTCAAAAATTAGAAGGTTAAATTCGGAATATTGGTGAAAACATATAGCGTTTTTTTTTAAACACATAAGTACATAGGACACATAGATTTTTTTTATTCCATTGAAAATTAATGAAAAAAAATCTATGTGTCCTATGTACCTATGTGTTTAAAAAAAACGCTATATGTTTCACCAATATTCCAAATTCAAGCAAAATCCTATTTTTTCTTACCTTTTTTAGCAGGTTTTGCTTCAGGCGCAGCGACGACGGTATTTGCAGCAATCATCCTATTCACTTTTTGCTCCAAAATTTTCAACGGCACATTTCCATCTTTCAATACCTCATTATGAAATTTGCGAATATCAAAATTTTCGCCCAAGGCTTTTTCCGCTTTCTGACGCAATTCTAAAATCTTTAATTGACCTATTTTATAAGACAACGCTTGACCGGGAATTGCCATATATCGTTCAATTTCAGCAGTTGCGCCTTCCACACTCTCCGCTTCATTCTCCAAATCATATTGAATGGCTTGTTCCCGCGTCCAACCCTTCGTGTGTAAGCCCGCATCTACCACCAAACGAATCGCCCGATGCATTTCCATCCCTAATTTGCCAAAATACTGATACGGATCCGTGTAAAGTCCCAATTCTTTGCCCAAACTCTCCGTATATAACGCCCAACCTTCGCCGTAAGCACCATACCATAAAAATTTACGGAATTCTGGAATTTCTGTATTTTCCTGCTGCAACGAAACTTGATAATGATGTCCGGGAATCGCTTCGTGCAAAAACAAGGCTTCATGTTGGAAATTATTAATCGCTGCTGCATTTCCTTTCGGAATCGGAAAATAAAAAATACCAGGACGAGACCCATCGGGCGAACCCTGACTGTACTCCGCACTCGCAGATGCTTCTCGGAAAGCCTCTGTACGACGCACTTCAAACGGCGTTTTAGGAGTCATATCAAACATTTTATCCAATTGAGGCTGCATGGTTTGATGAATTTTATTAAAGCCCGCAATAATTTGTTCGGGTTTCCGATACGGCTTATTGGCAAGGCGCGTATTGACAAATTTAAAAAACGATTTTAAATCTTTTTTATAACCGACTTCCGTTTTAACCGCCTCCATTTCGCCGTGAATCCGCGCCACTTCCTTTTTACCCAATTCAAAAACCTCATCCGCAGTCAAATCCGTCGTCGTCCATTGCTTGATAAGGCTGTTATACATTTCCCGCCCTTTCGGAATATCCGAAATGCCCGAACTCATCCGCGCTTTCGGCAAATACTTCACTTTAAGAAAATCATGCAACTTTTTATAATTGGGTTTCACCGTTTTATCAATCATCACGGTATATTGTGTTTTAAGGCGGTCTTTTTCATACGCTTCCATCGAATCATTTTTAGCCAATTTCAAAATCGGCTGATAGAAAACATGATGCGTTGCTAATATTTTAAACATCGGTTCTAATTGCGGTAATATCTTGACTACCAATGATTTAGGCAATACATAACCCGTTTCCATGCCGCGCTCCATATTTGCAATGGCGGTATCGACCCACATTGGAAATTTTTCGACGCGCTTCATCCAATTATCATAATCTTTGGCATTTTTGAACGGTTGATTCCCATCGCCCGAAGCCAATTGCCCAAGCGTCAACGGCAAACTCCAAAATTGATTGAGCGGCATGTAATGATCCTTGAAACTGAGTGAAATCAAACTTTGCGCTAATTCCCATTTGAAAATTTCAACACTTATTTTTTCATTGGAATCCAATTTCGCCAAATCGGTTTTCTCAATAATCCCTTGATACCGTCTCAAAAAACGACGTGCAGAATCGCGGAAGGATTCCGAAATATCAATGTTCAATTGATCATTATAATCATTGATGCCATTAGAAGTTGCCTCCAAAGGGTATAAACGCATTCTTTCCTTGTAATACGCGTCGAAAACATCCGAAACGCCACTGGTCGTAACGGCTGCTTTTTTGGGTTTGGACTTACACGAAACCGTTATGAACGCCAATAATGCGTAGAAAAATAGGTTTTTCATTGTTTTTGAACTGTTTGATGATAAATTTTTCTAAACACAATATGAACATAGGAAACATAGCGCATTGATTTTCAACACCCTAGGTTTTCTATGTTTATATTGTGTTCGCAAAAGTAACGCAAATTTTAATCACAAATCAATGCAAAAAAAAGTTATTTTTACGGAAGAATTTTGATATAAGCATCATTCAAAATATAAGCTGGAAAATTATCTCCTTTGATGAGCGCAATGGCATAACCTTGTTTTTTAATTTGTTCCATTTCCGATGCCGTAGGCAGTTGTGGATAAGCAATAAAATCAGTGTAAAACATGATTTCTATATAATTTTTAGCATTAAAAATCACCGTTTTCGGGTCCGCAATCGACTGTTTATAGTTTAAAATTTGTGTTTTTTCAGCTAATAAGGACGCATGATTTTGAAAGGGTTTGACCCGTTCAATGCTATATCGAATGGATAATAAAATAATTATGATTGGTAAATATTTTAAATATTTATGTAATAAAAACCTTTCCATATTATAGACCATAAAAACTGCAATCATCATGAATAGGGGAGGGGCGGTGAACAAAAGATACCCTTGCATTTTCGTCGTACACATTGAAAAAATAGTGTATGGAATAATCACCCAAAAACTTAACAAATAATATGATTTTTCAAAAGGTTTACGAACCCATTGTACCATAAACCATCCAAAAATGATGTATATAAGTTCATTCCAAATAATTCTTGCTTTATCCAAATGATACCACCAAGGCTGTCCATGACCTTCAATACTTTCAAAAAGATGCCTAAAATTATACGATTTTTCCCAAATCGCTTCTTGGGGAAAATGACTCATAATATAATTTTGCCAAGTGTAAAAAAATGGTATTGAGATGATAGCGATTAAAAGGGTTTGCACAATTGGTTTCCATACACGTTCTTTTGCAATATTCGATAAAAAAAACATTGGAATAATGAATAATCCGATGTACCATTTGGTCAAAACAGCGATACCTGTTAATATTCCAATGATTATCAATAAACTGTATTTGTTTTGACGAGAATGGCAAAGCGATAAATATATGCTGTATTCTAATAGGAAAAAAAAAGTTGTATCAATGTGGTCTGTTGAGATTCTTCCCGCGCCAATTTCAAGGATTAATCCATTAATGGAATGCAGAAAAGCAGCAATTATAGCTATTTTTCGGTCTTTGAATAGCGAGAATGCGATTTGGTGTGTCAAATAAACGCAACTTATGGAAAAAAATAAGGACGGTAATCTGCCTGCAAATTCGCTAATCCCCCAAATTTTAAAGCTAAGGGCAATTGTCCAAAGCGCGAATGGTGGTTTATGAAGCCAAATATGGTTGGAAGCCCAACTCCGATAATCGTAATCTAATAACGCTTTTGCGTATAATTTGGGTTCAATTGGGTTATTTAACAAATTTTTAGCAACCAAAAAGTGATAACGTTCATCCCAAGTGTGTAAAAATGGGTCGTTCATCATCAATAGCCGCAACAAAATGCCACCTATCAAAATAGATGCGAGTGAAAAATCATATTTTTCACTCGCATAATATTTATAACTCAAACAATATAAAATAATAGAAAATACAAATAATGAAATTTGTGTTATTATCATAGCGTGAAAAAAGAAATATTTAATCTTATTTTCTTAGTACGGGACAAAAATATTTTTCATCACAGATGGAACAGATTCCACGAGATTTTCACAGATTTTTTTTGATTTTCAAACGTTAAAACAAAAAAAATCTGTGAAAATCTCGTGGAATCTGTTCCATCTGTGATGAAAAGCCTTGTTAGTCTTATTTTAATCTCGAAACAATAATTCCCCACAATTTTTCATAAGGAATCACTTCCAATTCCGTTACCAAACCGCGATATCGAAACGGCGTTTCTGTCAAACGACCCACATATTTATCCGTATTGCCCAATTCCTCCGTTTTATAATTGCCTTTCACCATCTGTTGCAACAGGCGAATAAACTGTATCAAACGAAAAAATTCTTCTTTTTTCAACTGCCGATTTGCATAATTTTTCAATCTATCCACCAAATCCGTGACGTGTGAATATTGTTTTGCTTCCAAATGAAACAATAATTGCGCAATCAACATGAAAATCGTGAAAATTCGCATATCTTTCGAGTACAAAACAGGGTCACTTAAAAATTTAGTTACTTTGAAATTCCGACGATTCTGACGGCGCAAAATCGGATTCGTATCTCCAAAAACTTCTATAATATAATTCAAATACGCTTCATACACTTTCCATTTCTCCCGATTTTCGGGGTCTAATTTCCGAAAACGCGCATGTGCGGTCGCTTTGCCCCAAATTGCCATTGCATTGATGTAATTTTCCGTGTGCATCGCCAACAACAAGTAATATTCCATGAACGTAAACCAAATATCACTGCCTTCTGGAAACGTCTGCAAACACTTTTCCGCATTCACTTTGCCGCGCTTGTAATCCTTCAAATGCAAAAAAGCAGACATTTTTTTCAATTGAAACGTCGCCATTTTATCATCTTGATGATATATGGGATTATCCTTCATATATTGTTCCGCCCGCGAACAAACTTCAATCATCGCCTCATAATCCTGCAACATCTCATACCGATACGTCCAAACCAAATACATATTATAAAAAACCACAGGAGAATCATACATTTCCGACAAGCCTATCAACGCATCACAATACGTATCAATGCGCTCGCGCAAGTTGTTATTTTCCTCAGGCGGCTTAAAATAATTGAGCATCACGCGCTGATACAATTCTTCAGAACGAATTTCCGCACTCAGAATATCCGAATATTGCTTAATATGTTGGTCATATTCTTCAAATTCTCGTTCCGAATCAGTTTCGGTCGAATACGTCCTTAAAATACGAGCACAATTCACAATCATATCTGCAAATTTGTACTTCAACGAAGTTGTCAAAATCTGTCGCGCCAACGTTGCCGCCGTAAACGGAGCTTCATTCGATAATAAAATTTTAACAAGCGTCCACTCCTTATTGCAGGAATAATAAGCGCGGTCGTAACCAGAGGTATCTGGCAAATTTACATCTAAAAAAAATAAAGTATTCAAAAGCCGCTTTCGGAAACGCGACTTCAACTGACGATATTTATCATCGGTCGGGCTACAGTCATACAGGAACGTTGCCGCATCACGGTCGTTCCGAAATTTGTTACTCAAGAGTGCCTCGTAAAATTCGTTGAATTTACTTGCCTTGTTTTTCAGCGAGTTATCATCGAAAATTTCGATTTTCCGAACCTTCTTTTTGGTAACAATTTTTGCGATTTCTATTAAATTTTTCATCTGTCGTGGTTTGTGACATAAAGTTAGCAATTTTTTTACCAAAAAGTCAAATGCAATGTCACATTAGGTCTATTTTTTTTACTAAATTTATTCAGAACGGTAAATTTCAATAAGGTTTATATGATTATAATTACCCTGTAAAACATTGATTATCAATAATATAAATTTTAGAACAATAAAATTTCGGTAAAAATAAAAATTTTTTTAGAAATACGCCTTTGAAAAAAAAATATAAGTCAAAAAAAATACAAAGAAAAAAGCATTTGTATAATTGTGACTCTCTTTTTACAAATTTTAATTATTGGAAGGAACGTTTTTAGCTGATGGAAGGTTGTGAAAGGATTGAAAAGCGTTACGGGTTATTGAAATAAAATGAAACATTTTAACGTTTTATTACACAAATTGCTTGTTTCTTTAAAATAAAATTTAATTTTGCACTAACAATTTTTGCTAACCCATTTTTTTAATTCTAAAAGTTTTCACGCATGAAATCTTGGAAAAAAATTCTTCCCGCGCTTGTTTTATTGGGCGTTTTGGCAGCGTCCATCTCTTCTTGTCAAAGAGGCTATGGTTGCCCGTATAAATTCCAAGCAACCGCGCAAGCGAGTCAAGTGAAGTAATTTATTTAAAAAAATCAAAATATGATTCCTTGGATTCCGTTGGTTTCTGAATCGGATTTGGACACCGTTGCAGCGCGTTCCCATCAAACGCCTTGTATTTTATTCAAACATAGCACTCGTTGTAATATCAGTGCTTTGGCAAAATCTCGTTTAGAACGCGATTGGTCGTTTTCCGAACAGGAAGTGGCAGCATATTATTTGGATTTATTGGCATATCGCCCTATTTCTGCTAAGATTGCAGCCCGTTTTGGGGTGCATCACGAATCGCCGCAAATGCTGTTGGTTGTCAATGGTGAGTGCATTTATGACACATCCCATTTGGACATCACGGTGGATGAACTGCGAAGCGAATTGCCTATATAACGGTAGCATTTTTTGTCCTTCCGCAGGAATCTTTTGTCCTTCCGCAGGAATCTTTTGTCCTTCCGCAGGAATCTTTTGTCCTTCCGCAGGAATCTTTTGTCCTTCCGCAGGAATCTTTTGTTATTCGGAAAGATTC
>JBDKKX010000194.1:0-9288 GCA_039795795.1 Bacteroidota bacterium
GCCGTGCTTCACTTTCCATATTCGTTAAAACTTCCATACGTTGCGATTTCAATTCTGCAAGGACGGCTTGAAGTGCCTTGTAATGCGTCATCGGCGTAAACGCAATTTTCGCCAAATGCGCCAAAGCAGGTGGTAATTCGGGCATTTCAGGACTTTCTTTAATAAAAGCTTCCGCTTTTAGCGCGATAGCTTCATATTCCGCGATGCGTTCATCGAGTTCTTTGACCGTCGGTTGCCGTTTTTGCTCACCAGGATGTCCTTTTTGGACACAAACGGGACAAATCCGCTTCATTTTCATCGTCGAAGCGTCAATGCAAGTGACAAGGGTGAGGTCGGAACGACCACAAGTAGCGCATTTCATAGTGACTGGTTTTAGTTTTTCTGATAGTAAAACAAGTTTTGTCTGCATTGGCAATCGAAAAAACCAATGGGGCAATTCGCCCGCAATATAATTCCATTCCATGAATGATTTTAAAGACCTTACATCTTTTTTTTATCTTTATTTTTTAAATATTGAAAATCAACGATTTGGGAAATCATAACAGCCAATATCAGGTGTGTTTCCATCGCGCCGTTTTCCATCCAAATCATCCAAAATCGTTGGAATTGGTTTCGCTTTTTTGAACGCAATCGACAACGAATCCAAATGATAATTGTCCTCCATCGGTTTTTTAAATACTTTTGACCCACTTGGCGCGTTGATGCAATCCGTACACTTGGTAAAAAAATCAGGTGTATTTTCTGTTTTGGTCAAATCTTTGACTCGAACGATGCAGTTTTTAAACAAAAAGTTGAAATTGTTTGGTTTTGTGGCATTTGCGAAAGCAATTTCATCTTCTTTATTGCCGTAAATCAAACAATTAGTAAACGTTGCATTCAACAAACTGACCACTCGACGCAAACAATTGCCCGCATCATCCGCCGCCGCACAATACGAATTCCCCAAATTCAAAGCAGGATTGGTCGTCCCAAAATTCGCCATCGTGCAATAATTAAAATCGTAATTGCCCCCATACAACGTATTCAAAGTACCACCGCCATTGTTATAAAAAAGGCAATTTTTGGCAGCAATATCGCCGCGAAAACCAATCAATGCCGCCCCTTCCGTATTAAAAATTCGACTATATTGCAAATTCAAACGCGCCGCCGAATCCACATATATACCAAATTTTGAATTTTTAATAATCGCATTATTGAATTGATTACCAATGCTTCCACGATATAATATGATACCACTCCATTGTCCCGCATCCGATTTGAACTCGCTTTCCAAACGGTCGCCTTGAAAAATAACGGGTTTTTCCAACGTACCTTCGACCTTCAATTGCGCGCTGGGCAGGATATAAATCCGTCCATCATTGTATAAACCAATATCTGCATTTTTGCTAAAGCCGCCATGAATATGCACTTTCGTACCCGCAGAAAGGCGCAAAATCCCATTCGTCACAAACAAAATCCCATAAATCACATACGGTTTTTTATCATCCCAAACCACCGTTTGACCTTGACAATTCATTTCCGTAAACGTCCCTTTGCCAAACCGATTTGGAATATAATTCGCATTTTGCCCCCATGCTTCTAAAACAATTTTTTGAATATTGCCATTTGTTTCAAACACAATATCTCTGTCAATCACAAACGGGCTGACGCTCACTGGCGCGTTTGGATTTACAGTCACTTCCGCAAAAACATAGATACTATCCTTTGCGGCAATTTCCACATTTTGAAAACTGCGTCCCGGAATTCCATCCACATTTAAGTTAAAAGTCGCATCGGATTGATTGCTCAATGCGATTTTAGTAATGCGAATCGGTCGATTATTCAAGTTTTTGACCTTAAAAAAGCGCGTTGCAGAACCAATTTGCGTAAAAACGGTATCAAATCGCAACGTATCTTGCGAAAAAGCGAGTTTCGCGCCTGCATCCGTGATGTAATCCTCTTGTTTGCGGCAAGCCGAAAACAAGCCCACAAGTGTTAAAATTACAAACAAAAAGTTTTTTATACCCATTAGATTTTAATTATTTTGCTTTTCGGCACAAAAGTAACAAAAGACTTTTACTACTTTTGCGCATTTCGTGCTTAAAAAAAATTACCTACTTGTATGCCCATAATTGATGTCGTCATGCCCGCATTCAACGAAGCGAAATCGATTGGTTTGGTATTGAACGAGATTCCGCGCGCCTTAGTGCGTCACATAGTGGTTTGCGATAATAACTCAACCGATGATACCGCCGCCATCGCAAAAGCGCAGGGTGCCGTCGTCGTTTTTCAACCCTTGCGCGGGTACGGGAATGCTTGTTTGAAAGCCTTAGATTGGATTTCTAAACAAAACGAATTGCCTGACATCGTTGTTTTCCTCGATTCCGACTATTCAGACCATCCCGACGAAATGTTTAAAATCGTAGAACCATTGATAATCAATCAGTTCGATTTAGTAATTGGTTCACGCGCTTTGGGCAATCGGGAACGCGGCGCGATGCAGCCTCAACAAATTTTTGGAAATGGGTTAGCAACGACGTTGATTCGCTGGTTTTATGGCTATCATTTTACCGATTTGGGACCTTTTCGAGCAGTGACGTATGATGCTTTGCAAAAAATCAAGATGCAAGACCCAACTTTTGGTTGGACAGTGGAAATGCAAGTGAAAGCAGCAAAATTGAAATTGCGGTGTACGGAAGTACCCGTAGAATATCGGCGGCGCGTCGGCATTTCCAAAATTTCGGGAACGGTCAAAGGCTCCATTTTGGCAGGATATAAAATAATTTTGACCATTTTTAAATACATTTAACCTTGGTAAAATCGATAATTTTTTGGAACACATAGGGACATAGGACACATAGATTTTTTTTGGAACACATAGGGACATAGGACACATAGATTTTTTCATTAAATCATTAATAATCAATTATTTAATGAAAAAATCTATGTGTCCTATGTCCCTATGTGTTCCAAAAAAAATCTATGTGTCCTATGTCCCTATGTGTTCCAAAAAAAATCTATGTGTCCTATGTCCCTATGTGTTCCAAAAAAAATCTATGTGTTCCCCAAAAAAAATCTACTTTTGCTTCAACGTTTCCAACAACGCTATCACTTTTGCATGAGATTCATGTGCTGCATTTCCTTTAATTTGCTGCGCCAATGCGTCAAACTGCGTTTGATACTGCGGACATTGCGCCAAATAACCCAATAAAAGATACCATTCCGCCTCTTGACGCGCCACCAAACGACTCCGATTCCAATCCACCATTTTTTCAAGCAAGGGCAACGCATTTGCAAACTGTTTTTGTTGGAAATACGCATGTGCAAGCAAATTTAATTGGGAAATATACGTTTTTTCAAGTGGCGTAGCGTTCAAAAGCGACACCACTTGTTTAAAATCAGCTTTTTCATACGCTTCTTCTGCTTTTTCCTCTGGGGAAAGCGTTTCCGTGACACCTCTGCCACGCGTGCTTGATTCTATCACTTTAAAAGGTTCCTTTTTATAATTTGTTTCTGCAATCACTGCATAATTTTCGGGATTCGGTACAGGTGCAGGCGGCGAAATCACGGGTTCTACTGGAGTCACTTGAACAATAGGCGGAACCGTTTCAATCGGTTTTGGGGACGGCACAGGCTGTTTTTTCGGCGATTCGGGCACCGTTTTGGGCGTTACATGCGCAGTTGTAGGGGACACAGGCACCGTTTTAGGCGAATCGATAGGTAATTTCGGCGTTTCTGGCGGCTCAACTGGCAATTTCACCGATTTCGGTGGCTCAACCTGTACAATAGGTGCTTCTTCGGCAGATGGCTTCGGTTGCCACAACCAAATCAGCGCGCCCACCGCCAAAACCAAACTCGCCGCAAGAGACCAACGATAATAATTAGGCATCCGAACCGTTTTAGGTTCCGTCGGAGCAATTGTTGGCGGTGCCATGGCTGTATGAGTCCACTCAAAAGGCATTTCTGCATCCCAATCCTCCATTTTATCGCGCAAATCGGTCTCCAAAAGCAATTCCATCGCATCCCATTCCAGCCGTTGCATCTCAACCTGTTTTTTTAATTGCGGATCTGCTGCGATTGCTTTTTCCAACGCTTTTTTTTCAGCAGGAGGCAATCCATCACATAGATACGCTTCAATTTTATGATAAAAATCTTTATTCTGATTCATTTTGCTGAAATTTAAACGAAATTAATCGTATTTAATTTAAGTTGTGCGGTACGTTGGAATTAGGATTAAATAGGATTTTTTGGGGATTAAATAAGATTGATTTTTAAGATTTTCAAGATTTTTAATCCTATCAATTCTAAAAATCAATCCTATTTAATCCTCCAAAAATCCCATTTAATCCTAATTCCAGCGTACCTTAGTGTCCCAAATTACCTATAAGTGACTATTGAATTCAAATTAAATATATTCATTAAAATATAATTCATATTTAGGATTGCTTTCGACATATCGTTTAAATTTTTTCCGACACTCATAAGCATTTTTCTTAGCCAATTCGGGGCTACTCAAACCTAATATTTGAGCAATTTCAACCATCGTACAATCTTCTAATTTGTGCAAACGAAGGATTTCTTTACAACGTTCACCGATTTTGACAAGTATTTCTTGAATGATTTCGACCCGTTCCACTTCGAGGATTCTCTGTTCGATGACTTCGACGGAATCATCATGTTCGTTGATGTTGAATTCCAAATAACCTTTCCTTTTTCGGCGATTAGAAACCCATTGCCATTTGGCGATGCTCATAAAAAACGTATTAAGGGAACATTTACCTTGAAACGCTTTTAATCGGATGGCTTTATCAAATGCAATCAGCGTTTCTTGGAACACATCTTTGGCATCGTCCATCTCGCCGCCGTGTTCATGGACGTATTTGATGACGAAACTACGCAAAATCGGTTGGGTATAAAGATACTTTAATGCGCCATCACGCTCCGCAGTCGAACCACGAATGGCAGCTATTAACTCTAAATCAGGGATGTTTCTCATGATTGAATGTATTATTTTTGTTAATAAGGTTTGTAATGGCAGCAAAATTAGGGAAATAACAAGTTCTTTTGCCAAAAAATAAGGGTAATCTATACATTTTTATATTAAATATAAATATTATTTAAAATTGTGTGGTACGTTGGAATTCGGATTAAATCGGATTTTTTGGGATTAAATCGGATTGATTTTTTAAGATTTTTAGGATTGGAATACTGTAAATCCTAAAAAATCTAAAAAAAATCAATCCGGTTTAATCCCAAAAAAATCCGATTTAATCCGAATTCCAACGTACCACACAATTTAAATTGAAAATCATTAAAATTCAAAGATAGTTTGTTTTTAAAACGAAGAATTTGTATCTTTGCAGTGAAAAATTATAAATAAATATGCTTGGAGCTATCGCAGGGGACATCATCGGTTCAACCCGAGAAGTCCGCAATATAAAAACGACCGATTTTAACCTTTTCCCACCGCGTTCTCGCCTCACGGACGATTCCGTAATGACGATTGCGGTTGCAGATGTATTGTTAAAACAGGGGGATTATGCGAAAATTTTACAACATTATGGGCGTGAATATCCAGATGTGGGTTATGGTTCTGCGTTCAAAAGCTGGATTAAAGTGGAGGAGCCTGAACCTTATAACAGTTGGGGCAATGGTTCCGCGATGCGTGTGAGTCCTGTTGGATGGGCGGGCGAAACGTTGGAATGGGTTTTGGAGGAGGCAAAAGCGTCTGCGGCGGTCTCGCACAATCATCCTGAGGGCATCAAAGGGGCGCAAGCGGTGGCTGCGACGGTGTTTTTGGCAAAAACGGGTGCATCAAAATCGGACATAAAACAATATGTTGAAACCCAATTTGGGTACGATTTGAATCGAACCATAGATAAGATTCGACCGAATTATACGTTTGACGTGAGTTGTCAGGGTTCGGTGCCCGAATCGTTGATTGCTTTTTTGGAAAGCACCGATTTTGAAACCGCGATTCGATTGGCGATTTCGATTGGGGGCGATAGCGACACGATTGCCTGTATTGCGGGTGGGGTTGCGCATGCTTTTTATAAGAAAATCCCAGATGGGATTGCCGCTTATACTTGGGCATTATTGCCGCCGCCGTTGGAAATGGTGATTTGGCGATTTATGGAAAAATATAAGATTCCGTATTAATTAGAATTGATTTTTAGGATTTCAATCCAAGTAATCCTAAAAATCAATCCCATTTAATCCCCAAAAAATCCCATTTAATCCCAATTCCAACGGCACTCCAATTAATTGACTTTCAATGAGTTCGGATTTCCTGTGAGCACTAAGCCCGCCCAAAATGCAGGATGTAGATTTGTCCCCCCAAATTTTTTTAAATACATTTTTTTGGCATCCGTAATTGCTTTTGCACAAGCTGTGTTTTTTTGAATAGCGGTATAAAAAAAAGTCGCAATATATTTGGCATCGTCCTGAGGAATTTCCCACAAACTACTAATCACTCGTGGCACACCTGCATAAAAAAATGCACGCGTCATACTTTGAGTCCCTTCACCGATTTGAAAAGCACCTTCACCTGTACTACACGCCATTAAATAAACCAGTTCTGTTTGGGGTAATGTCATTTCATATATATTTTTTGAAGTCCATATTTGATTGGTATCCAATTCTTTATTGAATAAAACGCATGATTCTATCGGCGTAGTTGGATTTTTATAACCATGACCTGAAAAATGTAATATTGTAGGTTTATTGATTTTGATATTTTCCAATACGTTTTGTTTAGGCAAAAGGCTCGTTTTTTGAAAAAAACTATTTGGATTCGGAAAAAGTGCTACCAAAGATTTAGCATGTTCCTCCACATTCAACGATTCAAATTTTTTTTGTTTTCTACGGATTGCCATCGCCGTTTTGGGGTTGTACTTTTGTGTTGCATCCTCGTAATTCTCTGCCAAAGCCAACATGGAATGGCTTCTGCTTCCAAAATCTTGCTTTTTGGAATGATTTTGCACCCAGGATTTCGTCGAATATTCATAAGAAATGGCTTCATATTGTTGCACTAAATACTTTGTATCGGGTGTGCGCAATGCCTCAAAAGCGATGTAAGACAAACTATCATCTGGTATAATCACCAACGATTGTGGCGTAAACCCTTTTTTCAGAAGCGAATCCATCGGTTTTTTCAACAAATCTTGATAAAGTTGTTTTGCATTTTCGCCATTAAAAGGTTCCTTTGTATCACGGACTTGTTTTCTAAATTGTGCCACTCGATTTTTAAAATCGTTGGTCAAAGGCATCGTGACAACCAAGTTGTTTTTGACCGTCACTACGGTTGTTGTCAAGGTATCTTGTCCCCAAAAATATTGAATAACAGCCGTTTGGGGTTCTAATTGCGCTCGAATATCATCTGTTTTAATGGATAAAGTATTGAATTTCAAATTACTATAACTTGGATACTGCGTTTTTAAACCTGCCAAATATTTTTCATTGGCTTCATACAATTGATTAAATTGACTTTGTAAAGCATCAATATTGGCTGTATTGGTTTCATTTTGCAGTTTTTCAGCCGCGCTTTTCAAGGCAGCACGATGTTTTTTGCCTGTTTCAATCACCTTTTGAGGTACGCCTAAATGGGTTAAATTTTCTTCGCGCAATAATTGTTCGGATAAAATAACCGATTTTTGCGCATCGCCAAATTGAATAATCGCATCAAAATATTTTTTATCGCCTTCGGTTTTATACAAATGAGTAGCATTTGCAATCGCTTTTTCATAAAAAAGCCGTGTTTTTTCGGCAAAATGTATTTTTGAAAAATCGGTTTTAAAAGAATGAGTCATTTGTTGAATCAATTGATCCGCCTTTTGACAAATTACATAATTATTTTTATAATCTTTAATTTGTTTTAACACATCACTTTGACCTAATAAAGGCTCTAATTGTTGCGGGTCAAAACGGTTTTTTGGCGCACTTCCAATTGCCTTTTCATACCAATCACTTGCCTCTTTCCAATTGCCTTGCGCTTTATAAATATTGCCCAATATCGTACAGGCTTCCCGAACTCGACGATGTTGCATGGGGTACGCACGCAAACGCTCAAAAGCTTGTTGAGCTTTTCCAAGTGCCTTATCCAATTGGCGTAATTCCAAATATGTTTTAGCCATTTCAAGCCAATTATTGGCTAAAAAATCAATATTGCCCTCTCTTTCATACCGTTTGGATGACTTATCTATATAATTAAAAAACAATTTGTAGCTTTTTAAATTGCGTTGCGACAAGGCATGAAGCATATACATATCGCCCAAAAGAATCGAATCTTGGGCTAATTCTTTCGATTTTTGAAGCGTTTGGTCATATAGATGAATCGCTTTATCTGTTTTTCCATCTAAATAATTATATACTTGAATTAAATTGTTGCAAGTCTTGAAATAATTAGCTTTTCTCCAATTGCGCATTTGTTTGGGATATTGCTCAAAAGCCAAATTATAATTTTCCAAAGCCAATTCATACCAATTATTTGCGTCCTCGTCTCGGTCTAAGGTCGTTGCACAGTCGCCTAATTGATACAAAATGTCCGCTTTCAACATCGGTTCTGCGGTTGCGGTGTTATAAGTGGTATCTACAAGATTGGCTTGTTCCAATAATTTTTCACTTTCAACGACATCTTCTTTAAAATATAACAAGACTACGGCGATATTCAAAAGCGTTTTGCAAGTGAGCCAATGTTGCGCACCTAAGGTTTCCTGCCGAATTTGATGGGCTTTTTTGTAATGAAGGATGGAACTATCTGCCAATAATTTACTTTTAATTGGATCCTTATTCTCAGTATCGGACGCTTTTTGTTTGTAATATAAGCCGATTTTGTGATATAAAAAAGCAATTCCAGTATCTTTGTCTGACAAAACTAATTTTGACAAACTTAAATACCGATTTAGGGTTTTTAGTGCTGTATCCGCGTTCATATCGAATACTTTTGGATCTCGAATGGATTGAATCCATTGGCGCACTTCCAAAACGGTGTATTGGGGTTCGGAAGTGCTTGATTTACAACATATTACACAAAAAGTCAAGCATAACAAATAAATAAAAATACGCATTTTAAGAGGGATTAAGAGGAAATTAAAAAGGGTAAAAGCTGGATGCAAATATAGTTTAAAAACAAATATTATTTTAAATAAATAACCAGCGTTGGAATTAGGATTCAATGGGATTTTTTTGGGATTAAATAAGATTGATTTTTTAGGATTTTTAAGATTAGAATCCTCAGTACGGGACAAAAATACTTTTCATCACAGATGGAACAGATTCGACGAGATTTCACAGATTTTTTGAATTTTCAAT
>JBDKKX010000195.1:0-9284 GCA_039795795.1 Bacteroidota bacterium
GAAAGGGGTGGCGACGCATAATTGCTACTAATTTTGCCAAAATACTTTTACCGCTTGCTTGTTCGCCGATGAAAACAGTCACTTTTCTCAAATCCAAATCCGCTTTTTGAATCGGTCCGAAATTATTAACAATTAGTTTTTCAATTACCATATTTTATGAATTGATTGAATATGAAAAATTACGTTTTGGTGGAAAATAATAACGATAACCAGCCCAGTACGAAAAAAATACCTCCAATCGGCGTTATCGGACCCAGCCACCGCCAACCGAGTAACGTCAATATATATAGCGACCCCGAAAAGCATAAAATGCCTGCTGTAAAAAAATAACCACTCCATTTAATGGCAGGATTATCCACAAATTGTTGCAAAATACCCGCTGCCAACAATGCAAATGCGTGATACATTTGATATTGAACGCCTGTTTGAAAGGATTTTAAGGACGATTCAGATAGTACGCTTTTTAATGCGTGTGCGCCAAACGCGCCTAAAATAACCGCAGTACTTGCAAAAATACATGCTAAACGAATGAATAGGTTGTTTTTCAATGCTTTATAAATAGTTGTTTGAATTAGGAATGAAGGATTTGTTGGAATAAAGGAGGGATGTTTCATTGGGCGCGAAAAGTAGGTTACACTTTTGGATACATTGCGATACGAATCGATGTACGGATTTTACGGATTTCACCGATTCGTACGGATTTTTTTTATTTTTTTGCCTAAAACCCAGCATTGGGGTTCTAAAAAATCTGTACGAATCGGTGAAATCCGTAAAATCCGTACATCGATTCGTATCGCAATGTATCCAAAAGTGTAACCTCAAAATGAAACATCCCATAAAGGACTTAAAACGGATGATTGTTATGCCCAAAAATCAAACTTTTTAAGTTCTTTATTCCAACAAATCCTTCATTCCTAATTCCATTTTAAAAATCTTCTTTTGAAAACGTCAATGCACTCCCTTCAGGCAATGCCAATAATTTTGTCACCACTTTGCGTACCCCTTCCGTTGCTTTCACTGGCAAAATCGTCAAATTAGACTTTTTCAACTCATGATTCACCGCAGGTTTTGGGTCTATATAAATCACTGAAACGCCCCGTTTCGCATACCCCACTAAGCCCGCCGCAGGATAAACCTGCATCGAAGAACCCACCACCAAAATCAAATCCGCTTCTGAAACCAAATGCGCCGCAAAAGGAATTAACGGAACTGCCTCTCCAAACCAAACAATATGCGGTCGCAATTGCGCTCCTTTTTCACATTTATCCCCAATTCGGATATCTCCCAAACACGGATATACCAAATTTTCATCCAACGTACTCCGAGATTTGCGCAATTCGCCATGCAAATGCACTATCTGCGTACTACCTGCGCGTTCATGTAAATCATCAATATTTTGCGTAATGACATGTACACGAAATTTTGTTTCCAACTCCGCAATCGCTTCATGTGCATCATTGGGTTTGACATCGAATAATTGTTTACGGCGTTCATTGTAAAAACGCAAAACCAATTCCCGATTCCGCCGCCAACCCTCAGGAGAAGCCACATCTTGAACCTTGTGGTTTTCCCACAAACCACCCGCATCCCTAAATGTACTAATGCCACTTTCCGCGCTGACACCTGCGCCAGTTAATACAACAATATTTTTCATTTGATATAATGATTTGATTTTAGCTGGGTAACGTAATTTTAAAAATCGTACCTTGTGGCAGATTGTCTAAAATTTGAATTTTGCCCCGATGCGCTTTAACAATTTGTTTAACAATGTACAATCCCAAACCCGTCCCTTTTGTATTGCGCGTATCTTCATTCCCAATCCTGTAAAAACGTTGAAACACCTTTTCTCGCTCTTTCAACGGAATGCCAATCCCTTTATCCGCAATTTCAAAAACAAATTGTTCTTTTTCGTATCGATAAGTAAGGCATATTTCAGGCTGACCTTTAGAATATTTAACTGAATTTTCCAACAAATTCATCAAAACAGAGATAATACTCAATCTTTCAGCGCGCAAAATAGGCACTTCATTGGACACAATTTCTAACAAGGCTTTTGGAAAGCGCATCCGAAATCGCTGAGTAATTTCGTCCATTAATTGAGCAACATTCATTTCTTCACGGGTCGGCGTGTAAATGGCATCTAAACGGGCAGAAAATAATAAGTTATTAACTAATTCAGTCAATCGTTCCGCTTCTTTTTGCCCCGCATCGCAAAGTTTATTAATTTGTGCTTTGTCCAAATCCCGTTTTACAATCGTCTGTAAAACCAATTTCATGGATGCCAAGGGCGATTTTAACTCATGCGTAATAGACAACAAAAAATTGCGTCTTTGTTGCCCCACCGCAATATCGCGCCGATAACTCCATTGTATCAACCACAAAATAACCATAAATCCTAAAAACAACACAGAACCTTCACCAACAACCATTCGCCGATGCTTTTGATTTTCAGTCGATAACTCTTGAAATTCTTTAGATTTTTGGAATGCAAGCGTATCTCGAAAAGTATTAGCAGCCTTCATCTGTCCTACTAAACGATCCACTTTGAGTTGGAAAACTTCATTGTTTCGACGCGTCAGCAAAGCCGTCCACCAAAGGAATGCAGCCATCATGTATAGGACAGCCAAAAACGAATACCATCTATTGCGATTGCTATTTTCCATCCATATTGCTCGAAAACGGTTCAAAAAGGCATTTTCGCGGCAAATATAGCTGCTTTTTAGCAAAAAAAGGACAAAAGCGACAAAAGAAATGAAAGGCTTTTGTCACTTTTGGAACTTTATAATTGAATTTAGCCAAAAATAGTATCCTTATGCCGCTTGATATAGCGACGGATATTGACCCAAAATGCCAAAAATAAATAAAAAAGAATCGGCGAACCCAATCCAATAAAAGATAAATAAATAAAATACAACCGAACACGAGCCGATGTCAACTGCATCTTCTCGCCTAAATAACTACATACCCCAAACAGAGACCGTTCAAGGATAGACTTGAATTGTTCCATGACAAAAAGTTTATACATTACACAATGACGATATTCCCAACAATGATGCGGCAAATATGCACTTTTTTTCAGAAAGAATCCAGTGATAGCAGGGTTTGTTTTACAAAACTGTTCCTAAACCGTTTTATAAAAAATTTGCTAACGGTGCTTAAAATAATTTT
The DNA here is from genome assembly GCA_039795795.1 of Bacteroidota bacterium. Lineage (GTDB taxonomy): Bacteria > Bacteroidota > Bacteroidia > Chitinophagales > Saprospiraceae > JAAFJT01. Next base: position 3,169 of record JBDKKX010000195.1, read on the forward strand.
ATGAGTGTAATCACTAATACGATTAACGCACCTGCCGCCAACAATAAGGACAAAATATGGTCACTTTTTGCGGTGGACTGCCGCGCCTGCATGTCAGCGTAATGTTTTTGGAGTTCATTGTTCGCGGTTTCTTCGTTAAACTGCTGTTGCATCATACAAGAAGTTCAATTATTTGGTTAAATAATAAAAGGAGTTTGGGTATAAATAATGTAAAATGCTACACGTAAAATATTGACTTTCAAATTTTTAAGAAATTAATATGCTATTTGTTGGTACAAAGATAGAAAAATGTTTTTTATATAAAACATTTAAATAAAAAATATATTTTTTATATTTGCTTGTTACGAAAAGGCAATCTGTTTTGATGCGTTTTAAAGGCTAAAAGAAACTACAAAAGAAACGCAAAAAGTGGTTGGGAAATAAAAACTTATTTCCCAACCACTTTTTATAAAAGGATGTCACAAATGAAAACCAGTAAAAAGAGCAAATAGTCTTCTTAAGAGGCATGGCTGCTACCCATTTTAACGAATATATTTTTTCATAATATACTGAAAATCAATATATTAAAAACACCGTTTGCTCACAAAAAAGTACCACTCCAAAAAAAATCAAATTAATTATGTTAATTATTTTGAAAACTGTTTGAAGCACCATAACTTTGCAATGTTTTCTCATAGTATGTTTGTTTTTTTCCTGCGCCACACTCCCTCCTGAGGTGCAGGATTTTTTTTGTGGCTACACAAAAAAGCACTCGATTTTAAAATCATTCAAAAAATAACCGTTCCCTCATTAAAACCTACCGTTTAATAATTTTTTTGCAAAAAATGTAAAAAAGATTTGCCAGAGTCAAAACCAGCAATTATCTTTGACTCAGTTTTCTCATAGTATGTTTACCTAGTCTTCCTGCGCCTCAACCTCCTTTGGTGCAGGATTTTTTTTTGTGGCAAAGAACGTGTCACAAAATCAATTGTCACTTTACAAGTTATATTAATTTAATGACATTAATGGTTAACTTATCAAACCGTTTGCTCACTCCTTTGAACCATTCCCTAAGTTTCTGCTTTCATTTTCTAATTGCCCCTTTACAAGTTTAAAAAAAAGCCTTTACTTTGTAAAAGTTTTCTCATAGTATGTTACTTTCGTGTTCGGGCTGCTTGGCGATTGAGCTAAGCAGCCCGAATTTTTTTTGTCTTTTTTCGACAAACACCGAGCGAAGTTGCCTGTATATAAAACACTTTTGGAACCTCGCTCAATATTCATCTGATTTTAGCGTATGCTTGTTTTTCTCCTCATCTACCTCCGTATCAAAAGTGTGCCAATCTTGTTGATTTTTACATTTTTTTGATTCGTATAAAAAGCAAAAAGCATGTGTATTACGCCTTTCCCTCTAAAAATAATACCTTTTACTAATTTGATTTGCACAAATATTAATAATAATTTTATATATCATTGAGACAAACTATCTTTGCGCCGTGTAGTTTTCTCATAGTATGTTTTTTGCTCCTACATCGTCTCCCCCTTGATGTAGGAGTTTTTTTATTTATAAAAAATGGTATTTTTCGTATTTTATAAATTACGAAAAATTATTGCAAGTGAATAGATATTGTATTTTTTAAATCAAAGGTGATTTCAATTGAGGTTTATTTTTTATTTAAAATAGTTAAATATATGCTTTTTGTTACAAAGTGCAAAAAACACTTTACAACAAACCAAATACGTAATAAATCAAAAAATAATGTGACAGGGTATTTTATCAAAATAGAGTTTTCTAAAAATATGTATTAATTCACTGAGTACGTGACAAAAAAGGAATTTAGCCACGAATTACACGAATTTAAAGTGTTTTTTGCTTTAAATTCGTGCAAATTCGTGTAATTCGTGGCTAAATTCCTTTTTTGTCATGTACTCAGATTAATTCAATAAAAAGTTGCAACAGTTTTAGCAACACGATTTTGTCAAGTTTAAACAATTTTAGCGCGAATCATTCGATTTTTACCACTCATATCTTGGCGAAGTACAATTTCTTCAAACTTTTTATGTTCTAAAAGGTGGACAACAGTGGTTGCATTATGTTCATTGCATTCAAAAAACAAATATCCATTTGGATTCAAATGTTGCAAAGCAAAATTGGCTATCGCCTCATAAAATAACAATGGATTTTCATCGGACACAAAAAGAGCTAAATGAGGCTCATATTTTAAAACATTATCGTGCATTTCTGTTTTTTCGTGCAACGGAATGTAGGGTGGATTACTGACAAGGACATCGAATTTTTGAAAAAGATTCCAATCCGTCGGATTTAAAATGTCAACTCGTTGAAAATCAATGCTTACGTTCAAACGATACGCATTCCGCGAAGCGGTAATCAACGCAGATTCGGAAATATCACAGGCTGAAATTGCCCAATTTAATTTTTTTTGTTTTAAAATAATGGGGATACAACCCGAACCTGTTCCAATATCCAACAGATTCAAAGCAGTTTTTTGAGGACAAGATTCCATAATCCAATGCACTAATTCTTCCGTTTCAGGGCGCGGAATCAAAACAGTTGGATTCACTTTGAATTTTTGACCATAAAACCATCCAAACCCAACAATATATTGAATGGGTTCAAAATCCAATAAACGTTGTTTAATCTTTTGAAAATCAGTTTGTAATAAATTTTCAAAAACCATATTGTCTGATTCCGCATGAAGATTCCAATTAAAATAATCTTCAAAAAGCATGCGAGCAATAGAACGCGCTTCGGGCGCGCCGTATAAAGGAGTCAAAGTTGCAATTAAGTCAACTTTAGCTTTGGAAAGTGGTGTTTTCAATTTAACACAAATTATTTTTAAATATAAGTGTGATGCAATGGGAACGCGGATGACGTGGATTTTTACAGATTTACGCGGATTTTTTTAAAAAATTTACTTGGGTTTCAAGCATGAATTCAAAAAATCCGTGTAAATCTATAAAATCCGCGTCATCCGCGTTCCAATTGTCCTAATAGTCAAACCGATACAGCTGCTTTTATAGCAGGATGCGGGTCATAGTTTTTCAAACAAAAATCTTCAAATTGGAAATCAAATATATTTTTTACCGCAGGATTTAAAACCATTTGTGGCAAATCTTTTGGAGTTCTGGTCAATTGCAATTTAGCTTGCTCCAAATGATTCAAATAAAGGTGCAAATCGCCAAAACTGTGTATAAATTCCCCCACTTCCAAATCACAAACTTGTGCAATCATCATGGTCAACAACGCATACGACGCAATATTAAACGGTACGCCCAAAAACGCATCCGCCGACCGTTGGTACAACAAACAGGATAATTTGCCCTCACTCACATAAAATTGAAACAAACAATGGCAAGGTGTCAACGCCATTTGTTTTAAATCGCCCACATTCCAAGCATTCACAACGATACGCCGCGAACCTGGATTTTGTTGAATCGTGCGAATGGCTTCCGAAATTTGGTCAATCGTTTCGCCATTGCGCGTTTCCCAACTCCGCCATTGCTTGCCATAAATTGGTCCCAAATCTCCATTTGCATCCGCCCATTCATCCCAAATTCGGACTTTATGTTTTTTAAGGTAAGCAATATTCGTCTCTCCTTTCAAAAACCATAACAATTCATAAATAATAGATTTAAGATGTAACTGTTTGGTTGTCAATAGTGGAAAGCCTTTTGATAAATCAAAACGCATCATATATCCAAACGTACTAAGCGTACCTGTGCCAGTTCTATCTGCTTTTTTCACGCCATTTTCTTGAATATGGCGCAATAAATCATGGTAAATCTTCATATAATGATGAATGATGAATGATGAATGATGAATGATGAATGATGAACGATGAACGATGAATGATGAATGATGAATGATGAATGATATATTTTGTAATGCCTTGATAATTAAACAATTATGATATTCATTATTCATCATTCATCATTTATCATTCATCATTATTTAGAAATTTTGTTTGTATCTTCAAAAGTACCCATCCGACAATATTTATTAATGCGCAATTCAACGCGCTCATCGGGGTCTAAATCTTTCAATTCTGCTAACGCTCGTTTGATTTGCGTTTTCAACGTTGCCGCCATTGCTTCGGGCGCAGTGTGCGCGCCGCCAAGCGGTTCTTTGATAATCCCATCAATCAAACCAAACGAATACATGTGTTCCGCCGTTAATTTGAGTGCTTCGGCAGCTTGCTCCTTGTAATCCCACGAATGCCAAAGAATAGACGAACAAGATTCAGGCGAAATCACCGAATACCAAGTATTTTCCATCATATAAACGCGGTCGCCCAAGCCAATGCCAATCGCGCCGCCCGATGCTCCTTCGCCAATGATAACACAAACAATCGGCACACGTAATTGCGCCATTTCAAACAAGTTACGCGCAATTGCTTCCGCTTGTCCGCGCTCTTCGCCTTCCAAACCCGGATTCGCCCCTGGCGTGTCAATCAAACAAACCACTGGAAAACCAAATCGTTCCGCCGTTTTCATCAAACGCAAGGCTTTTCGATAGCCTTCTGGATTCGCCATCCCAAAATTGCGATATTGACGCATTTTGATATTGATGCCTTTTTGATGACCAATCATCATCACCGTTTGACCATCCAAATCCGCAAGCCCACCGACAATCGCTTTATCATCCGAAAAATGACGGTCGCCGTGCATTTCGATAAATTTTTTACACATTTGCTGCACATAGAACAACGTGTAAGGACGCTCTGGATGCCGAGACAATTGCACTTTTTCCCAACCTGAAAGATTATAATATATATCTTTCAACTTATCCTTGATTTTCGTCTCCAAATCAACGATAGAAGCCGTAACATCAATATCTCCTTGTTCGGAAATCTGTTTCAGTTTATCCAACTGTTCGTACAGCACTTCCAAAGGTTTTTCAAACTCCAAAAAGACCATTATGGACAAAATTTTATTCAAAAGTGACTCAATATTGGAAAACTACCTTTAAATAGTTCCTTTTTCGCGTACAAAAGTACAATTTTTATCCACACAAAAAAAAAAATTAATTTTTTTTGAAAAAAAATGAAAAAAAACTTGCACAGTATTAAAAAGCATATTACCTTTGCATCGCAATTAAAAGCAAAGGCAAACAAATTGTAAAAAATACGGTTCGGTAGTTCAGTTGGTTAGAATACATGCCTGTCACGCATGGGGTCGCGGGTTCGAGCCCCGTCCGGACCGCAAAAAGCGCAATTCATTGGAATACAATGTTTTGCGCTTTTTCTTTTTAGAAACTTTCTAAATAAAAACAAAAATTTCCTTGCTTACTTCCTCATATTTACAAAAAAGCCTACCTTTGTAGCAGATTTCAGCAAAAAAATGTTTACCTTTTAAAAAGTTTTAAAAAAAATGAGTGTTAAAAATACAGATGCTCCTGCAAATGGCAATCGCTATTGGATGTTATTCGGCGTTTCTTTGGCGGTGATGGTTGGGTTATTGTTTACTTATCCCGAATGGTTTTGGGTCATATTGCCGTTTGTGTGTACGTACTTCGTGCAGGCGATGGACTGGATTTAAGATTTCGGACTGTGGATTTCGGATTTCGGAAAGAAGATTGTGGATTTCGGAAGGAGGTTTTTAACAGAAATCTTCCTTCCGAAATCCACAATCCACAATCCGAAATCCCCATAAAGCGTTTAACATAGCATGAAAAAATTTATTTTATTACTTCTATTCGCTCAAACTTTTGCGGCAAGTCACGCTCAAATTCGCTCCCGCAAAGTGCAATTGGAAACCATTACAGTGAATGAAGAGTTTCCTTCCACGTATCGAGAACGCACTTTTATTAAAGGTTTGGCAGGTTTCGTCAATAATATTGACCAATTAGTGGGTTCGCTCATCCTAATTGACCCCCCAAATAAATCCAGTGTCTTGACTCGATTCGTCAAACAGGGCAAACCGCCGATTGTCACGGCTTCCACTTCGGATGTGATTTACAATTCTAAAATTGACCACCGTTTCAAAGCGAATGGCTCTTATTCCATTGCATCCACGTCGGTGAAGGATAATTCCGTTTATGAAGTGGTGATTACAGATATTGGGGTTGCGTTTTTGCCTGAAGATTATATTCCTTATTTGGATATATGTAAAGCGTCCAC
>JBDKKX010000196.1:0-9272 GCA_039795795.1 Bacteroidota bacterium
ATTATTGGGCGTTTAAAAATTTCCTCAAAGGTCGAAAGATTTTGATTTTTTTAAACGCTTTTTTTATGCCTTTACCTCATATTATAACTAATTGATTTTCAAGGAGGTAGGTTATGACCACCCCTCAAATATATTATTTCAAATTGGGGATGCTTGGAATTAGGATTAAATGCTTATTTTCATCACAGATTGAACAGATTTAACGAGATTTTCACAGATTTTTTTGGATTTTCAATGCTTAAAATCCAAAAAAATCTGTGAAAATCTCGTTAAATCTGTTCAATCTGTGATGAAAATAAGCATTTAATCCTAATTCCAACCGCCTCTCATTCAATTTTAACTTTCCCAGTAAAGCGCGTATGATCCTTATCAATCCAGTTATAAAAATAAACACCCGTTGTAAAATGCTGTATATCAATAGATTGCGTTTCATCAACCACCATTTTAGTCAAAACTTTTCTCCCCACCATATCATATAATTCGAGTAAAACCGGATAATCTACATCACCAACCAAATGAAATTCAGATTGTGCAGGATTCGGTGCAATCCGCCCTTTCGGTTTCGCAACGGCTTCAAAATCAGGAATCGATACGCCCAATTGAGGCGAAATTTTAAATGCCAAATCTTTTTTAAACGCGGGCAAAGCAATATTTATCGCATTATTAACCGCCGTAAAACCAAGTGTCGTCGTCGTATTACCCGTTTGCGGATTCATCCATTGCACTTGATAATTGCCTGATAATAAACCATTTATGCGTAATGTTGCGCCAGTAATTGCATTCATCGAAGTCGAATCTGCCCATTGTCCATAATTTTTATCCGTAATATAACCATACGCTTTATTGCTCCCGCGATAGCCATAAGCCGTCAACGCATTAAACTGACTCGTAAAACTATATCGAACCACTTTCACCCAATCGTTCGTTGTAACAGCATATCGAATGACATGCGTTCCCGCAGGCACATTCACCGAGAAAGTACCCGCGCCCGTAAATGTTTGCGTTCCTACCGACGCGCCATCTATCGAAATTTGTACTTTTTCGCTGCCATTTACGGTTGAAATATTACTTATTTCTATCAATGCCGTCCCTGCGGTCGGATAATTCACTGTAAAACTCGTGTAACTGCCCATCGCTACTTGCCAAACACCTTGCAAATATTTGGACTTTCGGTTCAAACCCGAAATATTATTATTGGAATCTACCGTAAAATCATTTTGCGTCGAAGTCGCCCAATCCAATTCGGGTATTGCATGAATCGTTGTGGCAGTGCCCGCATTGGCAGTAACGGGAAAAGTCATCGCATGACCGCCCGTTTCCGCAACAAGGTCAATGCCATTTAAAAATTGGCTCAATGGTTTAAATGAATTGTAAAATTTTCTATTACTCTGCCAATACCAAAATAAATTAGGCGTTTCGGAAAACATGCCTATCCATTCACTTTTGCGGACATGGTCATTCCATGCGTCAGGATGGTTATTATAATCGTCATTTGTTCCAAATTCACCACATAAAATCGGTTTTGTAAGACTGCTGCGCAACGATTGAGCCGTATTGTACAATTGCGTTTCGATATTGCTCGCATATTGATGAAATTGCAATTGATCCATTGCCGCATTATCGTTCATCAAAGGCAACGTTGCATTATCTTTGCCCGAACTCGTCGTCACAAGATGTTGATTAACATCCAATTGCTTCAAATATTGACTCATTTCATCATGCCAAGTGTCTATCTCCGCATTCGTACCCTCTGTAAATTCCACTTCATTAAAAAGCTCCCAAGATAAAATTTTGGTAGAATAGCCCCAACGCGCAATAATATATCGATATAGTTTTTTAGTTTGGGTTTTAGCCGCCGCATTATTGAAAAATTCACTTGCCTTATTCAGCATTCCGCCCTTATTCACATAATAAGGATTTTCATACCATTCTGGATTGACCGTCGTGGAGAATTGTCCATGATGCTGCAAAACCAATTGCATATAAATTTCTTTTTTATCACACATTGTTAATACTGAATCTAAAATAGATGCCGCATTTTGACTATATGTCCCTAAACCATTGTACCAACCCGACCAATGGGAAGAAGACCATTCCAAGGCTTGTCGAGCAAAATCGGTCATCCAATACCGAGTCCAAGATGCGCCATTTGCCGCAAGTGAATCTATATATGGTTTATAAAAATCAAGCAAATTGCCGTCGTTCCAACAAAGATTCATGCCGACGGGATAATAAGGCGTTCCATTATCAAATTTCATAAATTGTTTATTCGTCGGATGAAGGCGAACAAACCCTTTTTTCGTGCCAGATGTAACCGTTATGGATACATTGGTTGAGTAAAATGTGCCAGAAGCATCTTGAACTTTGATTTTAAAAGTGTAATTGCCCACTTTCGCAGGCGCGTAACGCAACATCCAAGTCGCTTGTGCAACATTTTGTGTCGCGCTGTTGCCCGAAATCGTGGAAGGCACATAGTAAAAACAAGGAACCGTTGCTGTTGTCCCATCAGGCAAATTGACGATTGCATCCACCGTGATTTCCGTCGGATTGTAAGGATTGGAATACGTTTGACTCAACGTAAAAACAGCTTGTGCCTTTTCATATTGAACGTAATTGGTTTGTTGAAAACTAAAATTGGTGATGTTTACGCCAAAACAAAGCGTTGATAGCCCACAAAAAAGAATCGTTATGAATTTCATTTGTAAAAAAAAAGTATAATAATTTAAAATAATTAAAATTTAAGAAATGATTATCGAAATATAAGGTCGTCGGGGTTTAAACCCCGACGACCTTGCTTTCAGTTAAAATAATTTTTTTGTATTTGTGTTTATGAAAAAAAGAATGTTTTTTATTAAAAAGATTATTGCATTAACAAAAATAGTTATTTAAACAACGTTTTTTGTTAATGCAATAACTGTTTTCATTAATACAACAACGTTTTTTGTTAATGGAACAACGTTTTTTATGAATGCAACAACTGTTTTTGTTAATGCAACAACGTTTTTTATGAATACAACAACTGTTTTTGTTAATGCAACAACGTTTTTTGTTAATGCAACAATTGTTTTTATTCACACAACAACGTTTTTTATCAATGCAACAATGTTTTCATTATCGAGATAAAAAAAAAGTACGAAATTGTTCCAATTCTATTAATTCTTGTTGTACAAATCGATTGAATAATCGAACGCCGACCTGCTCGCGCAACGCCGAAATGCCCACATCAATCAATCGCAATCCAGTGGAAATCAAAAAAATATTATCAAAAGAAAGACCGGGCATGTCCGAAGGGCGGCGCAAATCCCGATGCACAAAACCATTTTTATGCAATTGAAGCAATTCATCCTCGAACACATCTAACCACAATTCACGGCGTTCATACTCATAAGCACGAAAATCCATCGGATAAAGTCGCTCCATAACCAACATTTCAGTTGTTTCATTGAGTTCATCTAACCGCACAAAACGGGCAACCAAACCATTGATTGTATTGGCAAATTGCAATTTCACCGATTCAGAACCAATGTCAGAACGGGTATCGCCCGCAAATATTTTGCCCACCTCCGTTTCCGAAAGCGCAATGACCGTATTATTTGCACCCGAAGAAAGGGTGCGGGGGTAACGTTTTTTCATGTTATATAATAGGTGTAAAATAAATTCAATCAAATTTCTTGAACCACAGGTGGATGACATAATTTATAATTTATATCCAAAACACTCGCATTAATAAACGTCGTTTCGCCCACTTTTTTCACGCCAGATGCTTCATGGATATGCCCAAAAACATGAATTTTCAATTGTAAATCCTTGATTTTCTGCTCTAACGCCTCACAACCCACTTTAAAACCCGTCACCGTTTCGTCCAAAATGCCAAACGGCGGACCATGTGTCACCAAAATATCCGTCTTTTTAGGAATCATATCCCAATATTTTGCAATGGGTTGCCCGCGATGCCGATTAAATGCCCAATTGTAAAACCAAGGCGTTATCGGCGAACCCCAAATATAAATACCTTCTATTTCGATTCCATTGTTTTTCAAATAGATACAATTTTTGGGAATCAAAGATTCAAATAAATTTGGTTCGCGTTCCGCTAAAAAATCATGATTACCTGCAATAAAGATTTTATATTTAAAAGGCTGTTTTTCAAACCAATCTAAAAACAATTGCATTTGTGGCAGCGTCCCCCGCGAACTCACATCGCCCGCGTGAATTAACATATCTCCGTTAGGCAATTTCAATTCATCGTGTTTGCCATGCGTGTCCGAAATAAAAACAATTTTCATTTTAAAACAAATTTAAAGCTAATTATGACGATTATAACAATATAAAATTCTAATAATTTATAAAAATAACGAATAATACTAAATAAAATATTTATTTATGACACAAATTTTACAAAACAAATTTTTGGTTTACAAACTTTTGATTTACCTTTGCGTCATCAAAAACCATTACGATAACCCAAGCATTCACTATGAAAGAGAACAAAAAAAAGGCATCAAAAGTTACAAATGCCAACAACAGAGCAAATGACCCTGTAGAAATTGACTTTGACGGGACTTGGAAGGCAATTATTACGGCGTTTTTTGAAGATTTCATGGCATTTTTCCTGCCTGACTTGCATCATTTGATTGATTATCAAAGAGGCGTAACTTTTTTAGAACAGGAACTTCAACATTTAGTAGAACTTTTTAGTTACAAAAAAAAGGTCTCGGATAAATTAGTTAAAGTTTTTCTGAAAAATGGAACCGAACGTTGGAAAAAGTTTGGCGATTGCTTATTTTCGTTCATCAAATTATGCAGTTGCCTAATTATTTGCAACCGCGTTTTGATCATTTTATTCACTCAAAAATTAATCAAGTCATGGCAGAGACATCCACTTTTTCACTTAATAAGTCTTATGAGTACTTTGCGTTAATTTTTACGGAGGTACTTAATGGTGAAAATTATCAAGTCCAGATGGAAAAAGCTCGTTTAAAATACGAGCAAGAACTTCTAATAGCGCGAGAAGAAACTAAAAAAGAACGCCGAGAGGCGGAAAAAGCGCGCCGAGAGGCGGCGGAAAAAACACGCCAAGAAGCGGAAAAAGCACGCCAAGAAGCGGAAATTCGTTCTAAACAACGAACAAATACAGTTTTAAAACTCTATCACCTCAAATCATGGACGGTAGAGCAAATCGCTGAAATGATGGAATTAGAGGTAGATGTGGTAAAAACGCTGATTCAAAACAATCAGTTGACTTAGTTTGTTATAAAAGGGTTACAGATGACTCAGATTTTCATGAATTTTACAAAAATTTATGAAAATCTGCTCCAATCTGCGTCATCCGTGTTCCAATTTGTACCAAATTAAGCAAAATAATGAAGCATCATTCCGAATTATCAACAGACATACAGGCTGAGGAAATGGTCATGCCCCGTACAAATGGGCAATCATCAGTCATTTTTATCAAGGGGGCGCGTAGTAATAACCTCCAAAATGTAGATTTAGCCATTCCGCGCAATCAATTAGTGGTCGTGACAGGGGTTTCGGGCAGTGGCAAATCTTCTATCACGATGGATACGCTTTATGCGGAGGGGCAACGACGGTATGTCGAAAGCCTGTCTTCTTATGCGCGACAATTTTTGATGCGGATGAAGAAACCTGAAGTCGATTATATTACAGGTTTGTGTCCTGCGATTGCGGTGGAACAAAAAGTGACTACGGGGAATTATCGCTCGACGGTGGGAACGATGACAGAGGTTTATGATTTTTTGAGATTGTTGTACGCTCGAATCGGAAAAACTTATACAGCAACGGGGGAATTGGTTAAAAAACATGAAGTGACGGATATTATTAATTTTGTATTTGAGCAACCCGAACAGACTAAAATTCAATTATTGATTCCGCTTTCTACCCGTTATGCGGATAGAAAATTGGAATTGGAATTGGATTTATTGTTGAAAAAAGGGTATTCGAGGATTCAATTTAAAGGGCAATTGATTCAAATTGACGCTATTTTGGCAAAAAAGAATCCTGTGGACGCGCCTTTTGATTTAAAAAAAACGTTGGCGGATGTTCAAAGTAAGGAGATTGAGGTTTTAATTGACCGTTTTGTGGTTAAAAATGAGGAGGAAAATCAAAAAAGGATTGCCGATTCGATTCAAACGGCACTTTATGAGGGAGAAGGGAATTGTTTGATTCAAATCGTGGGCGGCGAAACGTATGCTTTTAACAATCGTTTCGAGGCGGCTGGGGTAGATTTTATTGAGCCGACTCCTCAATTGTTTAATTATAATAATTCGTTTGGAGCCTGTCCAACTTGTGAAGGTTATGGCAAAACGATGAATATTGATGCGGCAAAAGTGATTCCTGACCCGACAAAATCGGTTTTTGAAGGGGCGGTCGCGTGTTGGAATGGCGAAAAATCGAAAATGTGGTTGAATTTGTTCTTGAACAAGGCGCATTTATATGATTTTCCAGTGCATTTGCCTTATCAACAATTGACTGCTGCGCAAAAAGCATTGTTATGGAAAGGAGACTCGAATGGCGGAGCTTCTATTGATGGCTTTTTTAATATGTTGGAATCCGAACCGCATAAAATTCAAAATCGGGTTTTGATAGCGCGGTATCGGGGCAAAGTGCCGTGTACGGATTGTCAAGGTTTGCGGTTGCGGAAAGAAGCATTAGCCGTTAAAATCAATCAAAAACCAATTACGGAATTGATAGAAATGCCTATATCCAAACTTTATGATTTTTTTAAAAAGATACAACTTTCTGAATATGATGTGGCGATTGGCAAAAGATTGATGGAAGAAATTGAAACGCGTTTGAAATTTATGATGGATTTAGGGTTGAATTATTTGAATTTGAGTCGTATTTCTTCGACTTTGAGTGGGGGCGAAACGCAACGGATTCAATTGACACGGACTTTGGGCAGTAATTTGACGAGTAGTATGTATCTTTTGGACGAACCGAGTGTGGGGTTGCATCCGCGTGATACGGGGCGTTTGATAAGTGTTTTGAAAGCTTTGCGCGATTTAGGCAATACTGTAATTGTCGTGGAACATGAGGAGGAAATGATTAAAAATGCAGATTATTTGGTGGATATGGGACCTGAAGCGGGGATTCATGGGGGAAAAGTAGTGTTTGCGGGCGCGTATAACAAAATATTTACGGAAGCAACGGAGAGTTTGACGACGCAATATATGAATGGTACGCGTAAAATTGCGGTTCCAACGTTTCGCCGAAAATCTCCAAATTGGTTATATTTGACGGGAGCGAAACAGCATAATTTGAAAAATGTAAGCGTAAAAGTGCCATTAGGTACTTTGACGGTGGTAACGGGTGTATCGGGTTCGGGGAAGACGACGTTGATAAAGCAAATTTTATATCCTGCTTTGCAAAAACAGATTGACCCGAATGCAAATGTTGTGTTGGGCGAATTTGAATCGTTGACAGGCGATTTTCAGACCATAAAAGCTGTTGAAATGATTAGTCAAAGTCCGATTGGCAAATCTTCGCGGTCGAATCCTGTGACTTATGTGAAGGCGTATGATGAAATTCGAGATTTGTTTGCCAAACAATCGTTGGCGCGGGTGCGCGGTTATACGCCTGCTCATTTTTCGTTCAATGTGGATGGCGGCAGGTGCGATACGTGTAAGGGCGAAGGCGAACAGACGGTTGAAATGCAGTTTTTGGCAGATATTCATTTGGAATGCGAGGCGTGTAAGGGCAAACGTTTTAAACAAGAAGTGTTGGACGTGGCGTATCAAGGTAAAAATATATCGGATGTTTTGCATTTGAGCATTGAGGAGGCGTTGGATTTTTTTAAAGGCGAAAAGGCAATTGTTCAAAAAATTCAACCGTTGTATAATGTCGGTTTAGGATATGTTCAATTGGGGCAATCGTCGAGTACGCTTTCGGGTGGAGAGGCGCAACGGGTGAAATTAGCCTCGTTTTTGGGCAGGGAAGGCAATCGAGAACGCATTTTCTTCTTTTTTGATGAGCCAACGACGGGTTTGCATTTCCACGATATTGGTAAATTGTTAAATGCGTTGAATGCTTTGGTGGAACGGGGACATACCGTTTTAGTGGTGGAACATAATGGCGAAGTGATAAAATCGGCAGATTGGGTGATTGATTTGGGACCCGAAGGCGGCGATTTGGGCGGCAATTTGGTGTATCAAGGTACGCCAGAAGGTCTGATTGAAGTGAAAGCGTCGTTGACGGGACAGTTTTTGCGCGATAAATTAATTGGCAAAATTTAGTTGTTTGGGGTGAAGGTTTTTGTTTTGGAAAATGACGATACGATGGATGTACGGATTTTTTCTTGTCCTTCCGTAGGAATCTAAGTTTCCTACGGAAGGACAAGAAAAAATCCGTACCAATCCGTGAAATCCGTTCAATCCGTACATCCATCATATCGTTATTTTTCATTACGGATTCAAACTATAATTGTTTGATAATCAATAGTTTAAATTCTTTCTTAGCAACAAATACTAACCCAGCATTGTTGATACAATACCGTTTAGGATAGTTTTGTGAATTGCCATCTTGAAATAATTTGCCCAAATAGCCATTGCACCGAGCGCACCCCACTAATAAAGGCGGTGTATCGCTTTCTTTATAGGCATTTAATTTTTTATCTATCACGATTTTAAGACGGGTGTTCCGAATCGGACGGTGAAAATCTGCCCAACCTGACCCTGGATAATATTGTTCGCTTGCATCGAACAAGGGTAAATGGCATGCCGCGCAATGATAGATGCCTTGTCCTTTAAATTCCCAATACGCTCCCGAAAAAGCCCGTTCTGTACCACATTCGCGCATGACTTTATAGGTTAGCGGCGGCAAATTTTTTTTCCATTGTACTTCGGGTTTGCGGACGGGAACGATTTGGTCGGGTATCTCTTTGGGCATGCTGCCGCCTGCATTCGCAGTAACGTGATTGGGCTGAAGGTTCAGTGGAACGCATACTTCGTAAATAACATATAAAAGTATGCCGGATAAGATAGACATTAGAAGCTTCATAAATGGTTTTGGTTGATGATGTGTAGTTGAATTTTTGCAATGCCTAAACTTATTTATAGATAAACCGATTCTTAAAATAAATATCGGGGTTCAAAGGTCGTCGGAGTTTAAACCCTATCCATTTACCCACAGAATAAAATTAGGTTAAAAACCGCAAAAAGATTGAAATCGTAGAGACGCGATTCATCGCGTCTTGCCCCTTTCAGGTAGATTTTTTTCTTTTTTCGCAAAAATCGGATTTCAATGGGCAAGACGCG
>JBDKKX010000197.1:0-9269 GCA_039795795.1 Bacteroidota bacterium
CAATTTATTTAAATCCAAAAAAAAACAATTTAAATCCAAATTCCAACGCGCCAAACCATTAAAAAAGCCCCGCCGTGCATACGCACAGCGAGGCATCCCAAAAACCGATTTAAAGCATATTTCTTTCTGTAATGATAAATGAGGAATGATGAATGATGAATGATGAATGATAAATTAAAAATTCATCATTTATCATTTATCATTCCTCATTTATCATTCCGTATTATTCGATGATAATCATCTTTTTGGTTGCAGTGTTATTGCCGCTATCCAAACGATAGAACAAAACACCATTCGCATTCACATCCGTTTTATGGATGCTCATTGCGTTGTAACCTGCTGTATAATTACCTTCTTTGACACTCAAAATTCTACCCGTCGCATCGTAAACCGTCAACGTCGCTTTGGCTGCTTCTGGCAAGCTAAATCCAATTTTCGTCGTACCGTCGAATGGATTCGGCTCGTTTTGATACAATGCAAATTCATTTCCAGTCACTTTGCCGTTGTTGAATTGCAACTGAACGCTGAACGATTCCCCTGCTGCATTGTAACCTTCTGCATACGTCAGGTTAGAACCGACGGTCAATACATCACTTAATTTCGCATCTTGTTTCGCACGGAAATTCAAAGTCAAAACATCTGTTTCTGCACCCGCTTTTCCATTCCAACTCGTTGTAATAGCGTTGTCAAACAAACCAAAGTTACCCGCACTCATGTTTGGCAATTGACCCGTCACATTGATTTGCTCCACATAACCTTTCGCAAAATTAAACGTGCCTTGCATCCCAACTACATTGAATTCCGTTGCGTTCACTTTGACACTGTATGTTTTGCCCGCCACTAAATTAATGTCATCCGTTTTCAACGTCAATGCACCTGCTGCACCGCGTACCGTAATCGCATCTACACCATTTGCTGTGGCACTACCATTTACGTCACCCACTTTCACCCCTACAAAACCAGCCGTATTCGTCCGTCCAATGTTTGCCGCATTCACCACTTCAGGGAAATCTTCTCCCAAAGGATTGATAGCATTCTTGAAAGCGTAACTGCTATTCAAAAATCTCCAAGAAGGAACATTGTTAGGCAATACCGTTGTAATGTGCAAAATCAACCGACGCAAACCAATCATATCTGCGGTATTAATATCTCTATCATTATTCACGTCCGCCGCAATGATTTTGTAAGGCGTATTCAACGTTTCTGTACCCAAGATATGACGGCTAATCAAAGCAATATCATAAGTCGTTACCCCATTCAATGGATTATCTGCTCTTTCGCCCCGAACCGCAACATTTTGTCCCATCGTCAAACCGCCAATGTTAAATGCACCATCCGTTTTCGTCGTGAATGCACCCGCAACCGTTCCATTAACCGACGCTTTCACCGTTACATTCTCCACATTAGAACGATTTTCCGTTTGAACCCCGCCGCTAACCGTCGCTACTGCTGCTGCACCACCGCAAGCACCCATATTGTTTTGCAAAGTCACCGTCGCAACACAAAAATCTGCATTTCCAGCATTATCTTGCGTCCACACTTCCACTTGTTGTGTATGCGTTGCATTCGCATTGTAATCATCGCACGTAAACGTAACACTTGCACCCGTCACAGGATAGCCAGAACCCGTACCCGCTTTTCTAACCCGTACTTTTCTTTCCAACGTATAACGGTCTGTACAATTATCCGCCACAGAAACAAACAATTCACGCGCCCAAATTTCAATCGCACCCCCTCCATTTGGATTACCATTCAAAGGCATTACTTCTGCATTCACGTTTTTGCAAACGATGGATGGTTTTTTGCAATCAATGAATTGAACCAAATAATCATCATGTCCCGAATTACCACATTTGTCTTCTGCCGTCCATTTCACAATGTAAATCGAATCGTAAGGCAACGTTTCTACCACAATTTTCGACGTAGAACCCCTGTATAAAACCGTATTGGGGTCTGCTTGATTTGCAATCGTCCAACCATAAATCAAACCTTCTGTACTTACACCCCCTTGACAAGCATCCGTCGCAGCCAAATTTTGCTCATACCGCGCAGAACAATTGCCCGCAGAACCATAATCACAAGTATTCAAAGCATCTCCAATCGGCGTTACCACTGGCGCAACATTGTCAATCAATTTAATCACCTGTGTATAACAAATCACCCCATCCGAATAAGCATATTGACTACCAATTGGAAGCGTTCTATCCCGAGGACCCGTTCCGTCTAATTCATCTGCATCTCTAAATTTACGTTCTTGCGCATTGCCCCGATTCGACAAATTCTCCCAAGCAGGAATATTACCCGTGAAATCATTATCCCAATTCGGATTGCTATGCACATCCCCCTCAACAGGCTGACCATAACAATTGAACGCCTCATTCGTATTATTTGGATTGAATTTACACCAATCAATCACCCGATATTTACGCAACACTTTGTAGCAAGAACCATCTGGATTCGCAGATAAAATTTTATCCGACACTTCCACCGCAAGCACCCCACAACCTTTGTTTTCAATATGTGCATCTGCGGTAATCGGATTCGTCAACATCGCATTTTTAGCTGCTTCTGCCGTCGGAATCACGCTGTAACAACTCGCTACATAATCATCTGGAAAGTCCACCGTGAAATCAGAGAACGTTTTCACCGTAATCACTTGCTCACAAGTACCTGCATTCGTATTACCAAATTTATCCGTCGCCTTCCAACTCCGAGTAATCGTTCCTTGACGGCAATTATTCAAATTGAAAACCGCAGGCAATTCTTGAATCGTCACTGCACAGTTATCGTAAAAAGTCGGGTCGCCATATTGCGCTACATTCCAAAGATTCGCATAATCATTACATTTAATCGTCGTGCTTGCAGGCGCAATACAAGTCGGTTTAATCTTATCTTCCACCAACACTTGAACCATACAATCATTGTAATTCCCAAATTCATCACAAACCCGCATCACGACCCCAATCGTCGTAGCCGTAGCCGTATTATTCAAAGAATTGTCAATCGACCAAGCATCATAACAATCAAAATCTACAAATTTGTTAAAACATTCATCCGTATTCGTTTCTTGGTAAGTACCATCTGCACTATGATTGGTCATTCTGCGAATCAAGTAAGTCAAATTTCTTTGATTCGTACAGTTATCCGAACTCGCACGGTTCAACGCTTCTGCGGGCAAACGCACTTTGCCATCCGAACCCAAAGACAATTGCAAATATTCCACACAAATCGGTTGCGGTTTCGCATTATCAATCACATTAATATCAAATTCTTGAATCGCTTTCGCA
Organism: Bacteroidota bacterium; assembly: GCA_039795795.1. Classification (GTDB taxonomy): domain Bacteria; phylum Bacteroidota; class Bacteroidia; order Chitinophagales; family Saprospiraceae; genus JAAFJT01. The sequence goes on from JBDKKX010000197.1 coordinate 3,288, forward strand.
TAACCACAAGCATCTGCTACCGTAAATTTAACCCGATAAGGCGTAGGCGCGAAATCAAAGAAACCAATAAATTTGTATTCCGTTTCGCCGGTTACACCATTATAATGCGGATAACCTGGAGCCACTTTCAACCGATTGTCACTGGAATTCACATTCACTTGACCCCCAATTGCCGAACAACCTGCATCCGATGCTTTCAAAGTAATCACGACATTACCGCCGCAACGATTGCCATCGCCCAAAGCCGTCAAAGAAAAAACTTCTGCATCATGGTTGCCATTCACATCCGCAATCAGCCCATTTCTACCAAATTCTACTAAATAATTAGTAAAAGTTTTAGTCGTTGCTTGTGCAGAGACATCTTGTTTCGTAATAGCACCCGCTTTGCCTTCTCCAATGATTTTACCATTCGCATCCCGCGTACACAAATAATTGCTGGTCGTCAAATAATCCGTGTAATAAGCATTCACCACAGGCGGAGTCAAATCCAAATATTTAATCGCTTGCTCGTCCAAATCAACAATGCTCCCAGTCCGAGCCCCGCGACAAACATTTACATTCGTACCACACCAATCCACCAATCTCCACCGACGCAATTTTTTAAAACTGCCCGTGCATAAACTCAAATCTGTATCCACATACGTTAAACTTACGCCACAAGTATTATTACCTGGTTTCAATACAATCGTATCGTGCGTAGCCAACAAAGCATCTGCTTCTGCAACCGTTGCAGGACAAACAATCCCATGCGCGCCTGTTTTCGACACAAACAAAATCGGATACGTCGTCCAACCGACTTCATTATGAAACGCCGCCAAACCTGCGGGCGTAAAATCCGATACATTAGAATGGCAACTAATCGTTTGGTCAAACGGCGGCACAATTGTCATTTCATCGTCCAAGCGTTTTAAACCAATATATTGCGCACACTCCTCATAATTTCCGTAAATATCTGTTACTTTAAATGTCCTTTTGATAATTTTAATAACACTTGGATCTGCCAAGATGACCGCAGGCACTGCTGGTTCGCCTAAAGTAGCCAATTCATCCGCCGTCAAAGGCGTAGTACCAATTGGATTTTTACAATCGCGCTCAATCGAAACATCCGAATAAGTCACCGTAGCCGAAGAACAATCCGTATAACTACCATCAATGGGTCTTGGCGACTTTTTATTCGCATTGACCACTCTACCTGTATTCTTCAAATCATTCGCATCCAACAAACAACTTAAAAGGATCGGCGCAGGACAAGTCAAATCCGGTTTAGATTTATCTTCCACCGTCACCCAGCCCCAACAAGTATTCGCATCTTGGGTCACACTCACTTCTAATCGGCTTCCAATATCCGAAGCATAAATGGTAGCATCCGCCAAAACCCCTTTGCGTTTGATTTTCACCGTACCAAAATAAGGCGACGAACCCGCCGTCAATAACTCACCATAATTCAAAGCTCTGGAACAAGCAGGTCCTACATTTGCATTCACTTCGCCGATGCAACTATAACCTTGCGCTTGAACATTTGCTGTCATCAAAACCGTTAGCATACTCGTCGTAATCGCCTGCCAACATTTAGAAAGACCGAATGTAAGTTTCGTCTTTGTCATGAGAAAAAATTTGTTTTAAATAGAAATAAGGTTCAAAGAGAAAATATAAATTGTAAGTTATGCCCGTTCGTCATCGTACCTCAAAAAATTAGTCGTTGTCCTTACAAAATGATGTGGCAATCGTGTCAAAACAAGGTGGTGTAATCAATTCGTCTCAAGTATGTATGCGATGGGCTATCCATCGCCAAACCATTGGTTTTGGGATAGTGGACGTTGGAATTAGGATTAAATCAGATTTTTTTTGGATTAAATAAGATTGATTTTTTAGGATTATTGGGATTTTAATCCCAATAATTCTAAAACCAGATTTTTTTGGGAGGTTTCATTTTTAGGTTACGCTTTTGGATACATTGCGATACGAATGGATGTACGGATTTTACGGATTTCACGGATTCGTACGGATTTTTTTTTATTTTTTTGCCTAAAACCCAGCAGTTGGGTTCTAAAAATCCGTATCCATCGGTGAAATCCGTGGAATCCGTACATCCATTTGTATCCCAATGTATCCCAAAGTGTAACCTACTTTTCCTGCTCCATGAAACAGCCCATTTTTTTGGGATTAAATAAGATTGATTTTTAGGGTTATTCGGATTCCATCCAAAGAATCCTAAAAATCAATCTTATTTAATCCCAAAAAAATCCGATTTAATCCTAATTCCAGTGCACCGCACCACTTAGGTTTATTACAAAAATGAATACAATCGTTTAACAGGATACATGAAAAGCATCCCTTGCTGTTTGAACACATCAAGTCACTGGGGGGCAGTAAACACACACAGGATGTTTCAAAAAATCCAAAAATCATTTTAACGGGGGGCGTTAACGATTCTAAATATGGATAGCAGACCCGATTGAATGGAAATGGATGACGGCTTAAAAAGATTTGAGCATATACTTCAAAATTGTCTGTTTTTTTAATGAGTGCATAGAGTTGTTTGAATATGTAAAATTGCTTTTTGATAATGAATAGTTAAATTTCTTTTCCTTCTATTGTCTGTTGACGATACAAATATAGGATGCTTTGAAGCGTTACGCAAGTGTTTTTTAAATATATTTATGATTTTACTGCAAAATACCAACGTTTTGGTATAAAATAAGGCAGGTAAAATTCATCATATTTAAAATACCTAATTGAAAATAATTTTAATTATAAATGCCTGTTTTACAATTGATTATAATTAAAAAAGCAAAAAATAAGGCTGCATTTTCAAATAAAATTTCATTTTTAGACGCGCCCTAAAAAAGAAAAATTTTAAGAATTTAACCGTGTTGTGTTTCTTTGCGCTGGAATGAATGGATTCATCTAAATTCCAATTATTTCACAAACTTATTAATTTCCTTTTCATTTCGCAACAAACATTTATGATGAAATTAAAAACGCTCCTTGCATTGAGCCTCTGGCTGCTAACCTACCAAAACCATCTTTTCGCCCAAGCGGATTTAACCATTACCAACGTCATCGCACCCAGTACTGGAGCCGTGAATGAAAATTTAGATATTTCATTTCGCTTCAAAAATACAGGTGCAGGCATTGCTTTTTTTGGTACCCGTTCTGGACCGCCTGTCAAAATCACGTTGATAAGCAGTGCCAACGGTGTGCCCGAACTGGACTTAGGCTTACTACTCCTCTTCACGACCACTAGAACCCATACCCTGTCCAGTGGATACGATTCTCTCATCCAACTCCAGATGCGGCTGCCCTATACCCTAACCGCAGGCAATTACACCTTACGACTGCATGCAGACCCATTTAACTCCATTGCAGAAACCAATGAAACCAACAATGTGGTGAATATTCCCCTCAACGTCCGCGCCGCGACCACCGATAATCAGCACTTGAAAATCGTCAACGTAATTGGGGATCACCATGCAGAACCCAAAGGAAAATTAACCACCAGCATCACGATTAAAAATTCAAGCCATTTACCATCCGCTCCCGATTATTTATTTTTGGGAAAGTGGGTTGCCGTAGAAAATTCAGTACCTGCACAATATTATATACGAGCATTTGCGGATAACACGATTGCGTACGCAACGAACATCCTTGTTCCCAGCATTCCACCCAATCAAACGGTCACAATCCCTGCTATTTTCAACCTGCCATCGACCTTAACATCGGATGTTTTAATGAAAAGCGATACCAGTGTTCATGATTTTTTAGAACCTTACATCCAGTTTGGTAGTATGATAAGCGATCCTGCTATTACACAGCATTTACAAACCTTTGAATCTGCTAAACAATTGGGGTATTTTTTCCCTATCACGCCTGTATCGACAGCGGATTTATCCTTAACGGGTGCAGCCCTTACGCCTACTTGGGATTCCATTCAACACACCATTGAACTTCGATTGCGCGTCACCAATAAAGGTCCAAAATCCGCTAAAAATATTGTCGTGGAGCTTACAAAACAGGCGAAAGAACCTTTTTATTATGCTTCTGCTAGTATCGGCACCAAATTAAGCGGTGATGGCACCACCAGTTGGCATGTTTCTCGCACATTTTATTTCAATACTTGGAATATTGCCGAACTCGCTCCTGGTGCCAGTGCAGAAGCCACTTTTTCGGGATTCGTCAAAGCGCAATACAATCAACCTCAATTCATTCAGGCTTATTACCATGATGTCAAAATCACGCCTCGAATTTGGTACGCCGACGTGAATGACCCCGTTGCCGCAAATGATACCATAAACGGTGGCATTACTTACAAATTTGTACGGATACCTTCTGTTACCCCGCTACGCCCCGATTTGACCTTAGCGAATTTGCAATTGGAACGAACGGCTATCCCACAAGGACAAACGTTGAATTATAAAGTGGATATTAAAAACATCGGTACAGGAATAGTCCCCCCAGAAAGTTACATTTGGCTAACCAGCTACCTTTCCAAAGATTCGACCCTAACACCAGATGACATCGTGATTGGCGGCAGCGCAGGCGGGGCAATTAACGGGATGAACATCACCACCATTCCCCAAGTAGCAGGCACAGCAACCCCAATTGGGACGCTGGCTGCCCAACAATATTATTTAATCGTCCAAGTAACGGCAAATAATATTACGGAAATCAAAACGTATAATAATACGATTGTATTACCCTTTATGCTCACGGATACGAGTACTCGGAATGATTGTGCTTCCTTACGGAGCCAGCCTTGGGATTTATGGCTTTCCAAAGTTCAATTCAATACCTTGAATAATCCGTCCACTCAGTTTAAAGACCCTAAAACGATGGGTTATTCCAATTATACCACCCTTTCGACTTCGGTTGCCAAAGGACAACGATATGATTTGAACGTTACTCCCAGTTTAAGTTGGATAGGCAATTTGCAATATGTATATTGTCGTGCATGGATTGATTTTAACAATAATAAAATTTTTGAAGAGAATGAAATCGTTTTAGAGCAAAAAAATGCCAATCCAATGATTAGCAATGTTTTAATCCCGTCAACAGCCGTTTCAGGCAATGTTCAAATGCGTATCGCTTTGAAATGGGGCAGTTATCCGACGGCTTGTGAATCCTTTGCGAAGGGCGAAATCGAAGATTATACCCTTCAAATTGGAAACGCAGTCAATAGCGTTGCGGATATCGCCCTAAGTGCGACTGCAACTCCTCCAACTTATCAAAAATACAATACCAATAAAGTCAAAATTATTGCACAAAACAATGGCAATCAAGCCTTTACGAATGTAAATATTGAATTTCCATTTCCAGCAAAAACGGTTACAGGCGGTTCCATTATTCCATCCATCGGCAGTTGGAAAGAATGGTGTACGGGCGGTGTGCATTGCTTTATGTGGACAATCCCGAATTTGGCAGCGAACAGTACGGCAACCTTAGAAGTACCGATTTTCGTTTTAGATGCCACAGAAACCATTGCGGCAACGGCTAAATTGCTCAATTCAACGCTCGCACCCGCAGTGCCAACCGTCACGCAAGCGCGAACCGACCGAGCGACCGAACGTGTTCCAATTCTAATTAAAACTTTGATGCCTTCTCCAACGGAAGGAGATTTAATCGTGGAATTAGAAAGTTTTAAATCAAAAGAAGTGCGCTTTGATTTTTACAACATGATGGGCAAAGTGGTGAAAACAGAGACCAGAACCGTTGAAAGAGGCAATAATCAACTTTTATTTGAGTTTTGGGAATTGGCATCAGGCATGTATTTTGTACAAACGTCCGAAGGTACGGGTAATAACGTTCCTTTGAAATTTGTGAAATGGTAAATTTTGATTTGAATTAGCCCAGTACGAGACAAAAATACTTTTCGGCACAGATGGAACAGATTTTACGAGATTTCACAGATTTTTTTTTGATTTATAATGCTTAAAATCCAAAAAAATCTGTGAAATCTCGTAAAATCTGTTCCATCTGTGCCGA
>JBDKKX010000198.1:0-9259 GCA_039795795.1 Bacteroidota bacterium
GCGCGGTACGTTGGAATTCGGATTAAATGGTATTTTTTTGGGATTAAATAAGATTGATTTTTAAGATTTTTTTAGGATTTATAGTATTTTAGTTGGATAAATCCTAAAAAAATCCTAAAAATCAATCCTATTTAATCCCAAAAAAAATCCCGTATTGATTTTTAAGATTTTTTTTAGGATTTCTAGTATTTTAATTGGATAAATCCTAAAAAAATCCTAAAAATCAATCTTATTTAATCCCAAAAAAATCCCATTTAATCCGAATTCCAGCGTACTGCACAATTTTAATTCTTTTTATGGAAAAAAATAAGCGTGTCTCCATTGCAGAAGACACTTTAAAAATCATTGAAAACGGTTTTTTTACCGCGCCGAATGGTGACAAAATCTCTATTCAAGCCGCGCAAACGGCTGCAATCACGCAAACGGTCGTTTATAAACCTGAGGATTTAGACAAATTGTTAGAAAAACCAGTACAAAACAAGCATTTTAAAACTTTTTTTGAAGTCACGGGTGAAACTTCTTTGGATGCAGTCCGCCGTTTGTTGGATGTGGAAAATGAAAATCATATTTTGTGTTTAAATTTTGCTTCTGCAAAAAATGCAGGCGGCGGTTTTCTCACAGGTGCGCAGGCGCAGGAAGAAAGCATTGCGCGGGCAACAGGTTTGTATCCGTGTTTGCTGAAAGCGACGCAATCTTATTATGAGTTGCATCGGCGCATGAAAAGTTGTATTTATACGGATACGATGATTTATTCGCCAGAGGTGCCGATTTTCAAAACGGAATTGGGTAGTAATTTGGATAACTTGCAAAAAGTTTCGTTGATAACGTCGGCAGCAGTGAATACAGGCGTTGTTTTGCGACAAGAACCCAATAATATTTCGCTCATTGAGCCGTTGATGCGTCAACGAATCCACAAAGTGCTGGTTTTGGCGGCGGAACGCGGGCATGAAGTATTGGTTTTAGGGGCTTGGGGTTGTGGCGTTTTCCAAAATGACCCAGAAAAAGTAGCGTTTTGGTTTAAAGAAGCGTTAGAAATGAAGTTTAAAAATTGTTTTAAACGCATCGCTTTTGCAGTGTATTCCAATAATCCAAAATTTATTACGCCGTTTCAAAAATATTTTGGGACTAATTTGAATAGATGAGCGTTCGACGAAAAGGAATTCGGTAATTGGACTCAATTAAATGCGCAAAACTTGCGTCCAGTTCGCAGATAGAAAAAACTTTCGTAAAGTGCCATTTTAACAAAATTTGTTTTTATAAAAAGTAAAATTCCGTTTTATTAAAATAAATTATGTTAAAAAGACACTTTACGAAAGTGGGTCGTTAGCATTTAAATTGAATAAAATTAAGATTTATAAAATTGGTAACGAACGCCCAAACCGACTTCTTGAATCCCAACTCCGTGCGGAATCACGCCTTCCATAAAGCCTTGCCGATGCACAGATAAAACCAATCTTACATTTTTCGTCCAGCGATATTCTGCCCCAAGCCGATACCGATAACCTAATACACCACTATTTTTAGTCGTCTCTGCTGCTACCTGATAAGTGTGCGCCATCCCTACCGTGTAATCGAATCCCAAATAAATATTATATGAATAAGCATTGACCAGCGCGAAGTCTGTGCCTAATGTCGCCAAAAACACTTGATTTTCATCTTTTGGACGATAATTCAGCGAATCATCTGGATTCGGTTTCAAATTTAAGGACATCAACGAAAGACTGGTGCGCGCACCACTCAAAATATATTTTTGAAATTTGGGTTGATAACCCACTTCAATCGACGTAAAAGGTTGCACCCATGCCCCATTTGAACCCGCAGGATGTGCATAAAAAATCCGAAAAGAAGGTTGTGCAACTCCAACACGACTCGACAATATGCTTATAATGCAAAATATTATTTTAAAAATGAACTTCATATAAAATTAAAATTTGAGTTTTAAGAGTTTAACATGTTTGTTTGAGACGAACAGCGTTGTAAAGGAACCATCTGTATTCTGCACACTCCATGCAGGATTAAAGATCGATTTATGTTTTTTCGGCACGAGTACATCTGAAATTTTTGCTTTTCCACCGTCGTCGATGACGGACATGCGCATCATACATTGGCTGCTACTGGGATAAGTGGTGCGATACTTCCAATTTTTTCCATTATTTTTACGAAAATCATTGTAAAAGAAAACTTGTTTTTCCGTTTTGGTGCCAACGATATATCCCAAACCATCGGTTGTATTCACATTCATAATACTTCTCGGCACCATATTTTGAGCGATGAGCTGCCCCGTCTCGCTATATTTGACAGCAAATATGTTTTCAGAATAATAAGCCGTTCTTGTCTGACCGATGCTAATCGTATAATTAATATTAATAATACCTGACTTGTTTTTAGTCATTGGACTACTTGTTAACTCTGTTGCTCGTTGTTGTTCCATCAACAAAATGGTATTGCCATTCGGAGTCAAATACGCGCTCATTACTTTAACGCCATATATATTTAATTTTTCATTATTCTTAACTGATTTACTATCATCACACATCGCCTTAGAAAAATCATTTATAGAATGTTGTGTAACGATTCCAGCATCGGTGTTCAAACGAAAGAAATAAGTACCTTGTACCTTGTCATTGCTGCCAAGCAAACCCGGTTTGCGTTCAAAAGTACCTGTACAAATGATTTCGTTTGGGCGTTCGGTGTCCAAAAGCGTGAATTGTCCCAAAGATTTATCCTCCAAATCCAAAGGATAGACCTTTGTTTTATCCGATTTGGAAAATTGATTCAATTCTAAGTGGTGCAATACTTTAAATTTTTCACGTTCTTTCATCAGCTTCAAGAAGAAAACCCGCCCTTCATTGTCAATAAAAGTGTTATTCAACTGACCATATCGGGTTGCATTTTGCTTTCCTGCCTCATCTTCGATGGTTAGTTGGGCTGTTTTTGTCCAATCTTTATTCAAGTTTTTATCCAAAACCGTTAATTCTACCTGCACATCCGTATCCTCTTTCTCCATGGGCAACCTTTTGGTTATTAACAAATGCTGCTGATTTTTAGATATATAAATTTGGCATAACTTCTTGTGTTCTTTGCCTTCCCAAGCACAAATCGGAATCGGTTGGCTCAAACTGCCATCTGCCTGCACTGCAAAAAAGACAATCGAATGTTTGTGTTGCGCCTTGTCGTAATAATCCGAACGAAGGTACAATTTGTCGTTAAACAGTATTGCACTCGTGTATTCATATTCATCTTCTTCATTGGGCTTGCCCAAATTAATTTCTTTTTGATAAATGGGATTAAAATCTTTATCATATTTCGCAACCGAAAGCCTTTCCGTAGCAGTCAAAAATCCTTCGCGCCAAGCCTCAATCACGTTGTAATTGTCCGCCGAATCCTTTAAAACCGCATAACTCGTATTATAATTTGCTCGCCATTGCATTTTTTTAGCCGATTTGGGCAGTTCTGGACTCCAATCCAATTGCAAACCATGAACTGATTTAGAGACATGATTTTCTGTTTTTTCTGCGGTTTGGGTGTTAGCCACCGCTTTCAAGGTCGCGTTTTTTGGGGCATCGCGCTTTAATTGAGCCATTACAGGCGGGTTGTATCCGAAAATACCCAATATCATAAAAATATTGAATAACTTGTTAAAAAGAGGCGATTGGTTCATAATTATGCTTTTATTTAAAATTTGAAAACGTTGTTTGCTATCTTTGTTATTAAAATGAAAATAAGATAAAGGGTTAGGGAATGGAGTAAAAAATATTTTGAGCCTAATTTGAATGGATGAACGTTCGACAAAAAGAAATTATATCCCTAATTTTGCGTTTTAAAAAAATATAAATCATTTAAAATCAATACAATGTCTATTAAGGTAAACCAATTAACCAAACAATATGGCGCGCAATACGCGATTGATGGCATTAGTTTCGAGGCGAAAAAGGGGGAAGTGCTTGGGTTTTTAGGACCCAACGGCGCGGGAAAAACGACAACCATGAAAATTTTAACGGGTTACCTGCCCCAAACCAGTGGTCAAGCAGCCGTTTGTGGGTACGACGTTTCAACCAACTCGTTGGAAGTGCGGCGACATGTAGGCTATTTACCTGAAAATAATCCATTGTACAAAGAAATGTATGTCCGCGAGTATTTAGAATTCATTGCAGGGCTGCATCGTTTGGATCATAAAAAACAAAAAGTATCCAATATTATCGACCGAGTGGGCTTAGGATTGGAACGTCATAAACAAATTGCGATGCTTTCACGCGGCTACAAACAGCGCGTTGGTTTGGCGCAAGCCATGTTGCACGACCCCGAGGTGTTGATTTTGGACGAACCGACGGCAGGTCTTGACCCCAATCAAATTCAAGAAATCCGTCAATTGATTAAAGATTTTGGGAAAGAAAAAACGGTTATTTTTTCAACCCATATTATGCAAGAAGTGCAAGCGATTTGTGATAGAGTGTTGATTATCAATCATGGAAAGATTGTTGCGGACGATTCTATTGAAACCTTGCAACAACGGGTTTCGGGTGAAATGGCAGTGAAAGTGGAATTTGCCGCGCCTGTGGCGGCGCAACAATTAGCAAATTTGCGTTTTGTTTCCAAAGTGCAGGTGCTGGAATCGCCGAATCGTTGGATGATTTATGCGAAACAAGATATTCGAGCCGATCTTTTCAACTGGGCGGTGGAAAATAAACAAATTATTTTAGAAATGCGGCGCGATGACCAAAGTATGGAATCCATTTTCCAAACGTTGACTCGGAATTGAAAAAAATTACGATACAATGGATGTACGGATGGAACGGATTTCACCGATTCGTACGGATTTTTTTGGAATGAATGCTTGGTTTTAAGCAAAAAAAATAAAAAAAATCCGTACGAACCCGTGAAATCCGTTCCATCCGTACATCCATCGTATCGCAATTTTCCATACTATAAGTCATTAGACAAAATTAAACGTACAACTTGACGCAAGTTGCAAACTTGCGTCAAGTTATAACTATTTAATAATCAATATTTTAAATCATTTTAGTTCGTATCATTTTAATTTGTCCAAGCACTTATGTTAATTTAATAGCCTCAAAAAATGAGTTGTTTGCGCTATATCTTCCGATAAAACGCGGTCATTTTCCAAAGTCGGCACTACTTTTCGATATTTTTTAAACCATTTTTCCAGTTTAGGCGAGGATTTAAGCCCCGATTGACGCTGATATTCTAACGCTTGCATCGCAATCATCCACTCAATACTCAACAATTTTTCCAAATTCTCCACTACTTTCAAACATTTCGTTGCCGCATTCGCGCCCATGCTCACATGATCCTCCTGTCCATTACTCGAAACAATGCTATCCACCGACGCAGGCGTACAAAATTGCTTATTTTGACTCACAATCGACGCAGCCGTATATTGCAAAATCATCATACCCGAATGTAAACCTGCTTTCGGAGTCAAAAAAAGCGGCAACCCGCGTTTCCCCGACAACAATTGAAAAACACGCCTTTCCGAAATATTGCCCAATTCCGCCAATGCCATCGCCAAAAAATCCAAGCCCAAAGCCAACGGTTGCGCATGAAAATTGCCTCCCGATAGCACCACATCGTCCTCAAAAAAAACCGTCGGATTATCTGTCACAGCATTAACTTCTGTTGTAACAATTTTTTCAAAATAATCTATCGCATCTCGACTCGCGCCATGCACTTGCGGCACACATCGAAACGAGTAAGGATCTTGAACCTGCGTTTTAGGCTGCGCCGCAATTTGTGAACCCAACAAAGTCTGTCGAATCAATCGCGCTGTTTGTTCCTGTCCCCGATGCGGTCGAATCGCTTGTAGTTTGGCATCAAAAGGCTCTAATTTCGCATTAAAACCCTCCAACGCAACCGCCGCACAAAGGTCGGCTAACCCCATCAATCGCTTCGCCGCAGACAAACAATAAACCGAATACGCCGTACAAAATTGCGTACCATTCAATAAAGCCAAACCTTCTTTTGAATGCAAAACGATTGGCTGAATATTATTTTGAACCAAATAATCTTGTGTTGTTAAAACCTGGTCTTCAAAATAGACTTTTCCCAAACCTATTAGCGGCAAACTCAAATGCGCCAAAGGAGCTAAATCCCCCGACGCACCCAACGAACCTTGCTCATAAAGCACAGGCAAAGCCCCCGAATTATACCATTCTATTAACTTTTCCAATAATTCGACTCGAACGCCCGAATAGCCATAAGCCAAATTTTGTATTTTTAAAAACAGCATAATCCGAATGATATTTTTCGGCACAGCATCACCTATACCGCAAGCATGCGACATCACTAAATTTTTTTGCAATTGAATAATGTCTATTTGTGAAATTTCAATGTCACATAATGAACCAAAACCCGTGTTAATTCCGTAAACGGGATAACGTGCTTTTTGCAAAAGTTGGTCTAAAAAACAACGGGATTGCGTGACTATCTGCCGCGTTTTTTCCGATAAAGCTAATGTAAAGCCTTGATTTACAATCTTTTGAACCTTTTCTATGGTTAAAAAATTGGATGTAATGAAATGAATTTTTTGCATTGGTTGTATCTGGTATCGTTAAAAATTGCAAAGATGGCAATAACGTTAAAATATTGTTAACATTTTTTACGCCAAAAAAAAAGCTATAATTACAAAGAGATTAGTAGCTTTGCAACCGCTTAATATTTATAAACAACAGTTTTACATGACATTCTTACATCAAAAGCTTGCAATATTGGGATTATTGTGGAGCATAGCCACCGCCGCGTTATACGGACAGGCTATCGCTGGCGTACATAGCAAGCACCCCGTCCGAACCTCTCAACACCTTATTGCACGCAAATCAACCCCTTTGTTTTCAAACAAGGGCTGGACAACGTTTGCCGACAGTTTAGGGGCATTTTCAATTGAATTACCCAATTATCCTAAGCGTAAAACTTTTAAAAACAATTCTTTACCGCCATACGAATACGACATCACGGGATTAAAAGCGCATTTATTCACGAGCGAAGATAGAGCAGGAAATGCGTATATGATTCGGTACCATGATTTGCCTGCGGACAAAGAATTTACCGATTTGAATGCTTTTTTTAAAGAAAAATTAAGCGAATTATGGCAAGGGGAGGAGCCTAATATATTGATATTCAATAACTTAGCCATGAATGGTTATACAGGGCGATATGTCGTGTATGAGGTTCAAAATGTAAAAATACATGTTTGTTGTTGGTTGCGCGGCAATCGGGTGTATTTGCTCGTGTTGCAACCGCCTACTTTGCATTCAAAAGGGGAAGATAAGGCGGAAACGGCTTTGGTCAGTGCGGAACAATGGTTTGAGTCTTTTCAATTTATGCCTTTCGCGCCCACTACTTTTGTCACACAACCGTTGAAAAATGAAAAATATATGGTTGGCGTTCCGTTAGGTACCGCGCCGATTCAAATTTCAGAATCCGAACATCCAGGCGATTATCCCGAAACGCGGGAAACGACTTGGCGCGTTACAAGTCCACAATCGGGCATTTCCTTTTCGATTGCGACGATTCGATTTTCGCCTTATTACGCCCCTGAAAATGAAGATTCTTTATGTCATCGGTTTTTGCGCTGGCGTTTCAACCGAATTCCAGAACAATTAACCATGATTGACACGCTTTTTCAAGGTCGAAAAGCGAAATCTTTGCGTTTCCACTTGGACAAACGCGGTACGATTTACAAAAATATTATGTTTAGAATTGGCAATGAGTGTTATGAACTCTCCGCTCAATTGCCTCATGAAGTCTCCGAAGATAGTTTTGTTAAAACTTTTTGTGATAAATTTAAATTATTAAACCCTTCCTACGCAGAAAATACACAACAATTTTACACGCCCAAAACAGATATTTTACTACAAGATTTGTTAACAGATTCTGCAAAAGAGAAAGCATATTCGATTTTACCAGAATATAATTTCAAAAAAAACGATTTATCAAAATTGTATAATGCAGTTATGCAGCCTTACAAAGATGATTCTTTAGGCATTTATGCTACGCGCTATTTGTTATTGGATAAAATTGTCTCTTTTTCAGAACCCCAAAATATTGATTGCCTCAAAAAATTGTTTCAAAAAGATACGAATGCACAAATTTTGCAAGCGCGGATTTTGACTACTTTTTTTTCAGAAGCATTGAAAGGGCAACCGAATGCCTCTGAATTGTTTGCAAATGCTTTTTTTGAATTGGCAAAAACTTGGAATGTATCCACCGCATCGGGCATCAAATTGGCGAACAATCTTTTGACTGACATCCAGGATGCTCAACCGAAGCATTCCAATCAAATCTCTATTTTGTATCCACGGATGATGCAAATATTATATGATAAAAAAGCATTTAACGGGCTTTTGAACTTGATTTCGATTCAACTTTTGGATGAAAATAAAAGTTTTATGAAAATGGTGAATACTTTCCAACCCATTTTCATCCGTCGAGCGCAAACCGTTTCTGCTCAAATTGACAATTTAGAATCGCTTCAAGAAGCGATTTATTTAACGCGCATTTTGGGCAAATTGCCAAAGAATGATTTGATTTTAAACATTTTACGCAAAAATATTTTAAGTAATAAAATAGATTTAGCCGCCGCAGCGACGCTTGCATCCATCGAACAAAAGGATAAATTGCCTCCAACGATTTGGAAACGACTGAGTGCGGATAAATCGGTTTGGTATCACACGCTGCTTCAATTGTCGGAATTGAATCTTACGCAACTCGTACCAACACAATATATGTCGCAAACAGCTGTCGTAAACACGATTGTTTTTGGTAAAATGGTTTATGAAGGAGATAACGGAATTCCGACTCAAATTGAAATCATGGATAAGCAATTGTTTAAACAAGATGGAAAAAATTTATCTATCTATATTTTCAAAGCGATTCTTTTTGATAAGGATTGGACGACAGAATTTTATGGCGTTTGTTCTCAACCTGCGGATGAAAATTTGGTTTCAATCAAACCCGATATTTTCAAAGGCGATGCATTGCCAGATCATGAAAAAGATTGGAAACCTATGATTTGGAGAATGTTGCACGAGAATTAGGAATGAAGAAAAAGTAGCTTGGTGGCTGTCTCAAAACGGTAAAATTTAATTTTTAGACAAAATATTATTCGGTTGGGATACGAATGGATGTACGGATTTCACGGATTTCACCGATTCGTACGGATTTTTTTTTGTTTTTTGCTTGGGTTTCGAGCAGGAATTCCAAAAAAATCCGTATGAATCGGTGAAATCCGTGAAATCCGTAC
>JBDKKX010000199.1:0-9250 GCA_039795795.1 Bacteroidota bacterium
GGATTGATTTTTTGGGATTTTTAGGATTGGAAAAATCCTAAAAATCCCAAAAAATCAATCCCATTTAATCCCAAAAAAATCCCATTTAATCCGAATTCCAACGTATCTACTTCTTCACGCGCCATTCCTCAATCATCGTCACGCCGTCGAACATCCCATTTCGACTATGTTGCCAAGTACGCATCCGATGTCCTTCACCCAAAAGTACGATATTTTCATACAACATCGAACCGGGCAAATCCTTATACGTCCACCACAACAAAATGACATTGTCCGTTTCCCAACTTCTGCCATAAATGCGCGGCGTATCAAAGGTCAAAACCCCATTTTCGTCGAAAGCATTGCATCCGAAATCATAAAATTCTTTTCGCCCATCTTTATATTCGTACTCATTGGTTTGATACCACAGATTGCCATTGAGTTGCAAATTTAAGCGGCTACTATGTTTATATAAAACCTTGCCTCCAGCACTGAGGCGCGTATAAGTACCTTCCCAGATACCCGTATGTTGTGGAAATAACTTCAACTTCATTTGTTTAGTGCCTTTTACCGCTTTGTTTAATTAAGATAGTTAACAGTTAGCAAAACTAATCATTTTCTGAAAAGAAAAAAAATAATTTGGGGATATAAGTAAAAAAATTTACACGAAGAAAGCATCTTTTGCCTTGTGTAACATTTTAGAATCAGGTCTTAATATTAAGATTATGAGAGGGGCGAATGGTCACTTTTTATATAAGTATTGAGTATCAATGATTTAGATAAATCAAGAAATGTTTAACCATTGCCCGTAATGAACACCCCGCAAAAGTAGTGAATTTGATAGAATTCATCCTTTTTTTCAAATAAAAATTCCATTGGTTTGAAAAATAAACGGAATTATAATGTTAGACGACTTGTAACTTAAAGCATTTGTCTGGCTTATCACTTAATTTTAGGAAATTTTTCCAATTTTCCTAAAATTATTAAAATTTTGCGCTATCATTGCGCGGTTTTGGAAACAAACATCGTGTTCAACCATTATTTTTATAACATACCGAGAAAAAAAATCATGCTCGTAAAAACGTATGCAGGTGCGGTCAAAGGCATTGATGCTCAAACGATTACGGTTGAAATCAATGTGGGTGGAACGCTTTCTGCACAAACGGATCGCTATTATTTTTTAGTCGGACTCCCCGATAATGCTGTTCGAGAAGGGTTACAACGCATCGAAGCGGCTGTTAAAAATGCAGGTATGTTTATGGAGCGCATCAAAACGGTGGTCAATCTCGCGCCTGCCGACCTGCGCAAAGAAGGTTCTGCTTATGATTTGGCGATTGCGGTTGGTTTCTTGGCGGCGACCGACCAGATTAAATCCACGGATTTAGATAAATATATGTTAATGGGTGAATTGTCCTTGGATGGCAGTTTGCGACCGATTAAAGGCGCGTTACCGATTGCGGTGCAGGCGCAAAAAGAAGGTTTTAAAGGTGTGTTTTTGCCCAAAGCCAATGCTCGAGAAGCGGCAATTGTCAAAGGGCTTGACGTGTATGCGATGGATCATTTGCGTCAAATTGCCGATTTTTTAAACGGAAAACTCGTGTTAGAACCTGTTAAAGTAGATATTGATGCGGAATTTAGTCAAAATAGTGCGCTTGCCAATGTCGATTTTTCGGATGTGAAAGGGCAGGATAATATCAAACGCGCTTTGGAATTGGCGGCTTCGGGCGGGCATAATGCCATTTTAATCGGTCCCCCAGGGTCGGGTAAAACCATGTTAGCGCGCCGTCTGCCGACGATTTTGCCGCCGTTGACCTTGCGCGAGTCGCTTGAAACGACTAAAATTCATTCGGTTGCGGGCATTTTGCCTCCTGAAGCGGCGTTGGTGCCGATTCGCCCGTTTCGCGCCCCGCATCATACGATTAGTGATGTTGCCTTAGTGGGCGGTGGTTCGGACCCGATGCCAGGGGAAATCTCCTTGGCGCACAATGGTGTTTTGTTTTTGGACGAATTGCCAGAATTTAAAAGGGCAGTTTTGGAAGTTTTGCGGCAGCCGATGGAAGAACGGCGGGTTACGATTTCGCGAGCGCGGATGACGGTGGATTATCCTGCAAGTTTCATGTTGATTGCGTCGATGAATCCGTGTCCTTGCGGTTATTATAATCATCCTGAAAAAGATTGCGTTTGCGGCGCGCCTGTGGTGAAGCGGTATTTGAATAAAATTTCGGGACCATTATTGGATAGGATTGATTTGCATGTAGAAGTTACGCCCGTGAAATTGGAGGAATTGGCTTCTATCGAACCGCCCAAAGAAACGAGTCAAGACATTGTTGCCCGCGTGATTCAAGCGCGGAACATTCAAAATCAACGTTTTAAAGATACCAAAGAAGTATATTGTAATGCTCAAATGCCCAGTCGCATGGTTCGGGAAGTCTGTGTTTTGGACGCGCTGGGTTTGGATACGTTGAAAAAAGCGATGGCGCGTTTGCAACTTTCGGCGCGGGCGTATGACCGTATTTTGAAAGTGGCGCGCACGTCGGCGGATTTGAGCGGTAGCCCTATTATTCAAATTGAACATTTGGCGGAAGCGATTCAATATCGGAGTTTGGATAGAGCAGGTTGGGCAAGGTAATCTTTGTAAAATAGCGATTGGAAGGTTGGAAACGCTGTCCCTTACCCACAAATAGATTTAGGAAATTAGGGGGTTGAAAACGCCCTAATTTATCCTGAATATTGTGAGGCATTAGCGGTTTTCAAAATGGTATCTACTTTGGTTAAACCTTTCCAAAGTTGTCGAATTCCGACCTTTTTAGGATTTCCACCTCCAATCAACACAATGATTTTCTTGCCCAATCTATTTGTGGGTAAGGGACAGGGTTTTAAACCTTCCAAACAGTATTTATATCGCCAGGATTTTTTTTTGGGGATTTATTGATTAAAGTATTGCAAATCCTAAAAAAATCTTAAAAATCAATCCCATTGAATCCAAAAAAAATCCGATTTAATCCGAATTCCAACGTGCCACATAACTTGAATTATAACGGACAATTATTCTTCGTCGATAATAGTCGAATCGTATCAATGGTCAGTTGCAACCCTTGAGTCACTTGATTGTGCTCTTCTCGGATTTTAATGCGCTGATTCAACTCTTTTGGCGGACAATTGCCGCCTTTCAAAATGATTTTCGCATTTTGCAACGCGGAGACAAAATCATCTGCATTTTTAGTGGAATCGCTGTGAAGCCTTTTCTTTGTTTCCCTATTCAACGAGTCGAGTATTATCAGATTGCTATCTCGCTGCATTTGGACAACCGCCAAAAGCCGATATGCGTCTTTCTGTAATTTCCACATATAAGTCCCAACCGCGAGGATAATGGCTATCACGAATGCAATTAAACTACCATAAATCCACATTTTACGTCGGCGTGCTTTGGCTTCTAAGGCTTGTTTTTCGGCAAATTCGCGGGCTTGGCGTTCGGCTTTGGTTTTCAAAATAGGCGCAATCATCGTATCATGCGTCACTTCATAATTGAAACCACCTGTCGAAGTGGCTTCGCGGCGCAATAAAAAATGACTTTCCAATTGGTTCAACAGCGATTGACTAATCTGCGCATCGTGCATCAAAACGCCCGAATCCACACTCAACCGACGCGCTTCGCCTGTTTTTTCATCCGAAAAAATCAATTGTTCTTCAATCAACAATTGGGCTTGATGTTGTACGGCGGGGTCTAACTTGTCAATTAACCGTTGATAATACCCTTCATATATATCATTAATCTTATCTTCAAAATAGGAAGGTTCAATCCTATTTTTAGGAATTTCGCCTTTAAGATAATGAAGTACTGTCCAAAAATAACCATTGTAGTTTCGTCCATTTACCAACTCCAACTGGTAGGCTCGTTAGTGGATTGGAAGACAAATACAAAGTTTGTAGATCCATCCAGTTGCCTACTCCGATGGGAAGGCTTGTTAGTTTATTGGAATGCAAATACAAGGATTGTAGATTTGTCCAGTTGCCCACTTCGCGGGGCAGGCTCGTTAGTTTATTGCCAGACAAAGATAGCGATTGTAGGTTTGTCCAGTTGCCGACTTCGGTGGGTAAGTTTGTCAATCTATTATTCTGCAAATACAACACTCGTAGCTTCGTCCAGTTGCCGACTTCGGCGGGTAGGCTTGTCAATTGATTCTCCCTTAAAGACAACGATTGTAACTTTATCCAGTTGCCAATTTCGTGGGGAAGGCTTGTTAGTTTATTGTGTAACAAAGACAACAATTGTAGATTCACCCAGTTGCTTACTTCGAGCGGAAGGCTTGTTAGGTTATTGTAGGACAAATTCAACCGTTGTAAATTCGTCCATTTGCCTACTTCGACGGGTAGGCTACTCAATTTATTGTCACTCAAAGCCAACCGTTGTAGATTTGTCCAATTGCCCACTTTGACGGGTAGACTTGTTAGTTGATTGGAATGCAAAAACAGCAATTGTAGATTCGTCCAGTTGCCCACTTCGACGGGTAAGCTACTCAGTTGATTATCGTGCAACTTCAAGCTTTTCAGATTCGCCCAGTTGCCCACTTCAACGGGTAGGCTACTCAGTTTATTCTGAGACAAATTCACGGTTTGCAGGTTTGTCAACTGTCCAATACTATCGGGTAAATTTTTAATTTGATTTCGATTGATTAACAATACTTTAAGTTGTTTTTGCCGAAAAACCAAAGGCGGTATTGTATCCAAATTTTTGTTCCTCAACTCTAAAGCGGTAATGGTGGTATCCAATTGTTTGATATCCATTGCTACTTTGTACTCGATTCCCAGCGTATCAATTAGAAAATCAGTCAACACCTTATCAATCTCTCTCTTGACTTTCGCAAAGCCGTCGTTATCAAAAGAAAGGGCTTCGGTATAAATAAAGGGAATTTTAGTACCCAGCGTGTCATCAATAAAACCATACAGTTGTGAGGTTTTATCGTAAGCCAAACCGAATCTACCTTCGTAAAAATAGATTTTCTCCAATACTTGTTTGGTTTTTTGCTCGGCAG
This sequence comes from Bacteroidota bacterium, assembly GCA_039795795.1. Lineage (GTDB taxonomy): Bacteria > Bacteroidota > Bacteroidia > Chitinophagales > Saprospiraceae > JAAFJT01. The sequence continues at coordinate 5,013 of JBDKKX010000199.1, forward strand.
CTTCGGCTTTATTTTTTGCAGCGATAGCAACTTGCTTTTCGATTTGAACTTGTTTCAAAGCGGATTCGGTGGCGATTTTGGCTTCGGTAGCGATTTTGGTTTGGGTTATCGCCGTGACGCGATCCTTTTCAATCAAATCAAAGACTTGTTTGCGCAATTTTTTAACTTGTTCGCGTTCTTCATTTGTTGCCGTTTTAAAAGCCAAAAAGCCTTCCGCCGAATCAAGATTATCAAGGATGTATTGATAATCTTTGTGGGGCAACAGGATGAGTTTTTTGATTTTCGCAATCACGCAAGGAAAATCCGAACACGCTTGCGCCCGCAACGCACTCGCCGACAACATGCAGAGACACAGCGTCCAAAAGAAAGGCTTCATACAAATTCGTTTTTTGAAAAGATTGATTCCTGCGGAATGACAAGTTTTTTTGTCATTCCGCAGGAATCCCAAATGTAAGAAGATTTTAGGAATTGAGATACAATGAGAGAACGAATTTTGCAGATTCATAAGATTGGCGAACTCTCGTTATATTATGGAGTCATTTTGCCTCATTCTTATTTCAAATTCATCGTTTGAATCCCTTGCACTATCTCAGCGACTTTGGAACAATCCACTTTTGCCAAAACGGTCTCTGGTTTTAATTTTTTCTTATCTTTCGGCACCAATTTTATGGGATTACTGCCTTTCACTTCGGTCAATTCACCCGATAATTCCACCATTTTAGTTGCGGAAACGATGAAATATTTTTCTTCCATCTGTGTACTACCTTCAATGACGTACAAAAAATCTGCCTTCAACGTATCTTTGCCCAGCATTTTAGCATTGCGCAAAATGCCGACTGCGCCATCTTTTTCATTCGGTTCCCAAGCGTAATAACCCGAAATGCCTTTGGCATCTTGCGTGAGTTGGCAAGAAGAAACATCTTTAGTTTTCGTAACGAGTTGATAACAAGTCGTTTGTGCAGCAGCAGCAGGAGTGCTTGTCGGTGCGGGTGCAGGCGTTGTTTGTGGTGGAGGATTCGGTGTAGCGATTACGACAGGCGGTGGCGGTGCCATTGCAACTGGTTTTTTTGTTTCATTTTTGCAAGCGCATAAAGCGGCAAGGAACGTCAATCCAAAGAATGCGTTTTTCATTTTGGCGATTTGCTTTTGATTAAAATAATTTGGTTACAAAACGGGGTGAAGGTAATGATTTTTAACAAAAACGCGTTGGAATTAGGATTAAATAGGATTTTTGGGGATTAAATAGGATTGATTTTTTTGATTTTTAGGATTCTATTGTGTAACTAAAATCTATCCTACTGAGTTGTTAAAGTTAGAATGTATAAAAATTTGATTTTCAATCCCGTAGGGATTTTTCTTTGGTAACAACAAATAGGACTCCCAAAAAAATCCCGTAGGGATGGTACTTGGGTTGTTAAAAAATACCATCCCTACGGGATTTTGGGGCTTGGAAGCCTGTTTTGTTACCAAAGAGAAATCCCTACGGGATTGAAAATTAAGTTTTTATACATTCTAACTTTAACAATTCAGTAGAATAACTAAAATCCTAAAAATCAAAAAAATCAATCCTATTTAATCCTAAAAAATCCAATTTAATCCGAATTCAAAAGATTACCCAATATATTTTTTCTCCTGAATACGCGGCGAAACGAGCATAAATAAAACCGCCGTCACCGCACAAATCCCCGTAAACAACCAGAAAAAGCCCGCCCCTTGAAATTGAGCAAAAAAGCCTTTTGATTTTATATTATTCTGAATGATAGACACTAATACATTGCCAAGCGTTACCATAAGTAGCCAACATGCCATAATTGTCGATTTCATAGAAGGCGGCGATTGCGTATAAGCGTACTCCAAACCTGTAATCGAAATCAAAACTTCCGCCGCCGTCAAAACCACAAATGCCAAAACTTGCCAAGCCACATTCGGCGTTTGACCCGCATCAATCCATTGTTGAATGATGGCAATAATCACAAAAGACAACGTTGCCAACACAAAACCTGCCCCAATTTTCCGCAAAGGAGTCACTTTAATCCCCATTTTTTCAAGTCCGGGATAAACAATCAACGTAAATAGCGGAATAAATGCTAAGATAAAACCAGCATTCACAAAGGACATTTGCTCCGCTTCCCATTTGATGCCCAAAAAATTTAAATTCATTTTGCTCGCTTGCACCACCCATTCCGATTGACTTTGATCCCACAACGCCCAAAAAATAGGGATAAATCCAAAAACAGACATTACCCGCCAAACCGATTTAATGCCATCAATAGCTGTTGCGCCGTACTCTTTTTCCGCCGCCGCAAAACCGCCATTCATCAAAGCATAGAGATTAATACCCACAAAATTACCCGGTTTCGCAAACCATTGTTGCTTGAAAACGATTGCCATCACAAGAATTAAAATGCCCCAAAGTCCTAAAATGGGACCCGTTCCTAAATGCCACATTTTATCCATTAATATATAACTCACTAATAATGAACCTAATGAAGTTGCCAAAATCACTAATTTATTATTATCGCCTTTGGGTGGCACTCGCCGATATTTATCTCGACCCATGTAGAAAAACCCAATCGCAATCAACATCGCAATCGCAGGTACGCCAAACGCAACCGCCGCACCATAATGCGACTTCAAATAAGGGATCAACAAAATCGACAACAACGAACCCGCATTGATGGACGCATAAAATGCTCCAAAGGCTTTCGGCAACAAATGTGCATTCGACTCATCAAATTGATCGCCGACATTTGCCGAAACGCAAGGCTTAATGCCTCCCGCGCCCACTGCAATCAACATCAACGCGGTTGTAAAAATCGCTTCATTGCCCGTAGAAAGCGCGAGCGTCACGTTGCCAATCGCATATACGATAGACAAATATAAAATTGTTTTGTATTTGCCCCAAAACCAATCCGCAATCATCCCGCCAAACATCGGTAGGAGATAACTCATTGCTACAAAATCATGGGTTTTGGCATTTGCAGTCGCTTCTGCCACTTGCACGACCGCAGGATCCGTGTTATGAGACGGATTATAAAATTGTGCGACCAAAAAAGTGGTCAAAATCGCCCGCAAACCGTAATAATTAAAACGTTCCGCCGCTTCATTGCCGACAATGTACGGGATACTGGACGGCATTTTGTCATTCGCCGCGTTAGGTGCTGCCATAAAAGATGAACTTGGTTCGTTATGAAATAAAGATACTGGATTCGACAGGTCAAAAATAGCTTTTTTTATGGAAAAAAAAATGTTTTATTGGAAAAGGGTTTTGTTTTTATTGATATTCGATAAAAAATTATATCAAATTATTAAAAGTCGATACAAAACGCGTTTTTAAAGGCAGTAGCTTTGCAACATGGAATTGAACTACAAATTATCATCATATTTTGGGAAAAATACTTTCAAGACGCTTCCTTTATTCCTTTAATTCGTTATATAATTATTGTCGCCTATCTGCTTTAGAACGCTAAACAATCCTCTCTGTTTTTTTTAAAATGGAGAGGTCTTTTTGTAAACACATAGGGACATAGGATACATAGGTTTTTTAATCTGTTGATTTTCAATGAATTGGAAAAATTTATGTGTCCTATGTCTCTATGTGTTTACAAAAACACATAGAAATTTGAAAAAAATGCATTTTTGGTGGCGGTTGTTGTTAAAATAATTATTAATAAAAAGCTGAAAATCAATTCATTATGAAAAATATTTTAATCCTTTGTACAGGCAATAGTTGTCGCAGTCAAATCGCACATGGCTATTTTGAGCATTTTACGGAGGGTCGAAAAGTGAAAGTGTATAGCGCGGGTGTGGAAACGCATGGTGTGAATCCGAGAGCGATTGCGATTATGAAAGCAGATAGTATTGATATTGAGCATCATACGTCTAACAATATTAATGAATATTTTGATATTCCCTTCGATTATGTGATTACGGTTTGTGATAATGCGAAGGAACGATGCCCGTTTTTCCCAACGAAGGCGGTGAAGGTGCATTACAATTTTCTGGACCCTGCCAAAGCCGTCGGTACGGAGGCGGAAATCATGGAATCGTTTCGGTCTGTACGCGAATTGATAAAAAAATTTACAAAAGCGTTCGTTGAAGCGCATCAGTTATAATCCAGTGGCTGTCTCAAAAGAAAAAATTACAAAATATTATTCGGTTGTGATACGAATAGATGTACGGATTTTACAGATTTCACAGATTTATACGGATTTTTTGTCCCCAAAATCCGTATAAAT
>JBDKKX010000200.1:0-9216 GCA_039795795.1 Bacteroidota bacterium
AAAAGCCTTTTTGTCACGTACTAAGAAAATTTCATTACTAATGCCCAGATTCGTTGAATTTTTTTAATTTTGCGACAAAATCATAATATTAAAATCCATGAGAATACATCTAATTGCAACAGGCGGGAGTGCTATGCACAATTTGGCGTTAGCGTTGCACCACAACGGACATCAAGTAACAGGGTCGGATGATGAAATTTACAATCCTGCGGCAGACCGATTAGCAAAATATGGGTTATTACCTGCGGCATTCGGCTGGTTTCCCGAAAAAATTACGACCGATTTAGATGCCGTCATTCTCGGCATGCACGCCCGAAAAGACAATCCCGAACTCGTGCGCGCTCAAGCATTGGGTTTAAAAATCTATTCTTATCCTTCGTTTCTCTACGAGCATGCTAAAAATAAAAAACGCGTCGTCATCGCGGGCAGTCACGGCAAAACCACGACGACCAGTATGATTATGCATGTTTTGCAGCATTGTAAAATGGATTTTGATTACCTTGTAGGCGCTTTGTTAGAAGGTTTTGAAACGATGGTGCGCCTTTCTGACGCGCCGATTATGGTCATTGAAGGGGATGAATATTTGTCTTCGCCCATTGATTTGCAACCGAAAATCGCACATTATAAACCGCATATTGCCATCATTACAGGCATTGCTTGGGATCATATCAACGTATTTCCGACCTTTGAAACCTATATCAATGCGTTCCGAAATTTTATACAAACCATTGATAATCAAGGACATTTATATTTTTATGGCGGTGATAAAGATTTGACGAACTTAATTACGGACATGGCGCGAAGTGGGCAAAGTTTACCGAATCATCGGGCGGCGTATTATCCGTTTGCGTCCGTGATTAAAAAAGGGAAAACGTATCTTAAAAATCATGCACAACTTGTACCGCTTGAAGTTTTTGGAGGACATAATTTGTCGAATTTGAACGCGGCATATCATGTATGTAAAGCATTGGAAATCAGCGATGCCGATTTTTTTACAGCCGTTCAAGATTTTAAAGGCGCAGCGAAGCGTTTACAAACGTTGGCAATTGCCAAATCTTCTAATGCGTTTTTAGATTTTGCACACGCGCCTTCCAAAGTTGCGGCAACCGTCGCAGCGATGAAAGCGCAGTATAAACGCCGTAAATTATTGGCTTGCTTAGAATTACATACATTCAGTTCTTTGAATAAAGATTTTCTGCCTTTGTACAAGGATACGATGAATGCAGCAGATGAAGCCATTGTTTTTTTCAACGAGCATACCTTCAAAATGAAAAAAATGCCTCCTTTGAGTCCAGAGGAAGTGAAAGTGTTTTTTAATCATCCAAATTTGCAGATTTTCACGGATAATCAAGCATTCGCGGCGCATTTGGAAAAGCAATCTTTTAAAAGTCGGAACCTTTTATTAATGACTTCGGGTACCTTTAATGGATTGAATTTAAAGGAATTAGCCATGAATCTATTGAAATAGTCGTGTTTTTATTTTGGAAAATGAGGATACGAATTTAACGATTGAGGCTCCACAAAAAGGTATCCATCCGTTAAATTCGTATCCTTTGCCTCTTATTTGCCTCCTATTTGCTCTATTTTTTTCCAGACTTCAAACAAAATTTCTTGTTTGGGTCTATCCGCAGGAATGCTGCGCAACGGTTCACAAGGTTTTAAACTATCATAACAATCTTTGGGCAACCTTTGATATAATTTCGTGCCTTTGGTTTTCCAAGCCAACATTTCATCGTTGACTTCCCGCACAATGCGCGCTGGATTGCCAACCACCAAACTCCGATTCGGAATCACCATTTCCGCTTTCACGAAACACAGCGCGCCAATAATCGACTCATCGCCAATTTCGGCATTATCCATAATCACGCTATTCATGCCGATTAGAACATTTTTGCCAATCGTCGCCCCGTGAATAATGGCACCATGACCAATATGCGCCCCCGCTTTCAACAAAACCGTCGCAGCAGGAAATTGATGAATCGTGCAATTTTCTTGAATATTGCACCCATCTTCGATGATAATTGCACCCCAATCGCCGCGAATCGCCGCGCCAGGACCCACATACACGTCGCGCCCGATGATGACATTGCCCGTCACGGCTGCTTGAGGATGTATGAAAGAAGATTCATGTATGACAGGTCGGAAACCTTTAAATTCGTAAACCATCTTTTTGTTTTTAATCAAAAATGCTTTTATACTGTTGTCCAATGATACCAATTAAAATCTGTATCTAATTGAAAATCCGCTTTGGGATACAATCGATTGCCAATTTCATTGGTTTTTGCCGTTTCCAACAAGACTCCTACTGCGTTGGTTTCACGCGCCAATTGTTTTGCCCTGTCCATCAAAAGCAGGGCATAGCCTTGCCCGCGATGTGCAGGATGTATAAACAAATCGTTTAATAACCACAATTTTCCCATCCGCGTCGAACTCCAAAGCGGGTATAATTGGGTGAAACCGATTGCTTCGGATGCGTCCTCGTGGACGAGGAGGAAAATTTGACTGTCGTTTTGAGACAATCGGTCTTGTAGAAAAGCGGTTGCCGCAGGTATGTTAGGCGTTTTTTGGTAGAAAACGCGGTACATATCAAATAAAATAGCTGTTTGTGGCAACCATTCGAGGGTTGCGGGAATGATTTTCATGGATGTTTAATTTAAATAGGAGACTTTGGAATTAATCCTCTACATTTTCGCCCAAAACTTCTTCAAACAAATCCATCAAAGATTGCGAAGGCGCAAGCCCTTTTTGTTTGTATTTGAAATAATCTACAAACATACTTTGCATGGTTTTGGGCACATTTTTCTCACCTTCATTGGACATAAGGGATTGATTATCAGCACGTAAAAGCGGAATAATCGTAATTAATCCATCATGCACTTCATGCAATCTTTTCTTCGTAAAAGCACTCAAATAATCTTCCGTTTCGAGCGTCAAAAGCACCCAAATATTTTGATTTTTTTCCAACCAATCTATTGCTGCCTCCACTGTCTCAAATTGTACATGAAACATCCGACGACCCGATTCCAAAGCCACTTTTCGATGTACAACTTTCTGATTCGGTTCAATATCAAGGATTTGTACATATTTTTGTTGATTATCTTCATTGAAACTGTACGCCAACGGACTACCACTATACACGATTGGACAAGGCGTATTGGACACCGTGTGCGCCCGATGCAAATGCCCCAATGCAACATATTGAATCCCTTCGGGAATATGTTCGGGAAACATCGCCGCCGCACCGCCGATATGCAAAATCGGTTTTTCATCATCGGGTTCCACAAAATGTGGCTTATTCGGGTCGGTGAAAAACAAATGCGTCATTAAAATACAAACCCGTTCAGTATCAAAATATTTATCATACGTTTGTTGCCAATGCGTTTGCAACGCCGCCCGTAAATTGTCATCCGCATCGCCCTCCTGCAAATAGCGGCGCAACCGATACTCATTCGCATACGGAGTCAACAACAGTTGCAACGGATAATCAAACTTCGGCAACTTCAATTCTACAAAACCTTTATCCGAACGTGTGATTTTAATCCCACTTTCCATTTCAAAAACAGGAATCATCGTATCTGGAAAACCTGCAAATAAAATCCCCAAACTGCGCGCAAGCGCGTCCGTCATTTCAATCCGTTGTGGCGAATCGTGGTTTCCAGCAATCGCAATAACAGGACGTAAACCATTGTTAGTCAATCGTTTACAAGTGCTATAAAGTAATTCTGAACTCTCCACAGACGGCGTAAAATTATCAAAAAGATCGCCTGCAATGAGTATCACATCCACGTTTTCACGGTCTGCGATGGCAACGATTTCGTTTAAAACGGCTACTTGTTCCTCATGCCGCGACAAGTGATTATCCAACCGTTTTCCCAAATGCCAATCAGCTGTATGTAAGATTTTCACGCTATAAATTTTAATAAATTAATCTCAGTACGTGACAAAAATACTTTTCGGCACAGATTGAACAGATTTTACGAGATTTTCACAGATTTTTTTTGATTTTAAGCATTAAAAATCTGTGAAAATCTCGTGGAATCTGTTCAATCTGTGATGAAAAGTATTTTTGTCACGTACTAAGTAAATTAATACCCATTTTTACCGTTCTTAAAAGCAGGATGAATCGGAATTTCAACAATAAAATATCGCCGTTCCGCCCCGTCCGTATCAAAAATCGCTTTCGGCGACCCATTTTCCAATAAAACGCGATTCATAGACGGAATCCCTGTGCCGCGCCCTTCGGTTAATTTCAATTCTTTCAAAAATTCACCAATCCGCCGATTGCGATAGCGGCGCGCTCGAATCAGCCCTTTGTCAAAATCCACTTGTCGCACCGACGGATCCGTTCCTCCATAACTGATAATCTCTATCGAATGCGGCAAAACACGGACTTCAATCGGTTCGGGCAACTCATAATTGCGATGATAAACCGCATTTGCCAACGCTTCTTCCAACGCATCATAAGGATAATTATAGACTTTTGCCGCTTCCGCCCTATCTGGAAATTTAATCACTTTGCTTTTTAAAACATTGATTTTCAAATAGTTGAGTACATCAATCAATTGTTTTTGAATCGCACCCGTGAAGGTTTTTTCGTAAAATTCCGCACCCCCTACGCCCTCTGGAAATTCCACCACATCGATTTTCGCACCCCTACAATATTGACTTGGATTATCCGTAAACATCAAAAGCCCAATATTTTTAGGAAACAAATGTTCCGAACTACCTTCCGCAAGGTTCATCTGCATCGCCAATTCGACCACATCCATCGTCATACTTTCTTTGAACAAACGACTATGCGTATTGAACAAATGTTCGCGCATCAACCCAAAATTCAATGCCTCCACCCGTGCATGGAAATTCACTCGGTCATCAAAAGGGATTTTAGCCGTCAACTGAATCAACTCTATTTCTTGTTCCTTATTCGGGATGACGCTACTCGAATATTGTCGAATCCTAAAATTATAATCCTTTTTTTTAATAGAAACGTCATCGGGCACTTTATAAGGACGATTACTACCCGCAGGTGCCCAAATCACCAATACACTTTTGCCATCAATGCTTTCCAACGACAGGCGCGGAAAATAAGACGGTTGTATCAAATTACAAAAATTCAACAACTCTTGTTGCACTTTTTCAAACTCATGCGGATTAAAACCCTTGACAGGGCGAATCGGTCTGCCCTCCGTTTCCGCAACGCCGACAATAATATAACCACTGCCCACATTTTCAAAATCGTTCGCAAAAGCACAAATCGTCCGCAGAATCGTTATTGGATTCCAACCTTCTTTGAATTCCATCCGTTCCCCTTCCACGATTTTGCCTGATAATAAATCCTTGATATTAATCGGTAAACTCATATTTTACACACAATTTTATGATTTTAAGGACAATTCGAGGGATGTTTTATGGGTGCGAAAAGTAGGTTGCCAATTGTGATACGAATAGATGTACGGATTTCACGGATTTCACGGATGCGGTACGGATTTTTTTAAACCCCAATGCTTGGTTTCGAGCAAAAAATAAAAAAAATCCGTACCGCATCCGTGAAATCCGTGAAATCCGTACATCTATTCGTATCCCAATGCCTCTAAAAGTTTAACATCCCCAATTCGGGGCAAAAATAAACAAAAAATAGATTCCTTTTAAGCCATAAATGAAAAAGGGTCGATTGTTTAACCCAACAATCGACCCTTTTTATTGTTTTATTTCTTCACCAAATCCATCAATGATTTTTCCGTCACTTGGACTTTATACTTCCCCGTCAATTCTTCTATCCACTTTTTCTCCAAAAAATCTTGGTAATCCGCCACCACATAACCCCGCGCTTCTTTCAAAGTTTTGCGCGTTTTCGGAATGATTTTTTCGATTTTGACGAAATTCAAAGAATTATCCCTTTTATTTAACTCATTGGCACTCAATGATCCAGCCTTCCAAGCCATCGCATCAATCGCCTTATTTTTCCCTTTTTCAATCTTATCTTCCTTAAACGCAACGATGTCCAACGCGCCTTTTTGATTGAATTTCTTCAAAACCTCCGATGGATTTTCCTTCGCCGCATACTTCCGCAATGCCTCAATCTGCGCTTTTGCAGAATCCGCCAACGTATAATGAATCAAAACAGCGCGCTCCTCCCACATATATTTATCTTTTCGCTCATTGTAAAACTTATCCAAACCCAACGAATCCGTTGCCGCCTTATCCCAAACATTCAGTTTAATCGCTTCAAACAACAAAATCCCTTCTTCATATTCCCGCATCAACGCCTTGAAATCAGGATATTTCTTATCCAAAACCTGCTCTTCATACGCCATCGACTGCCGATTCACAAACTCCGCATACAATTTTTTCGCCGAAGCCGCCGCATTTTCACCTCCATTCACCCGTTGATTCCCATTTTCACCCATATATTCGTAAAAATCCCCAATCGTAACCGTTTTATCCCCATTGAAAGTAAACATCGGATTTTTATTACGCGGTTCAGGCACTTTCCAAGTAAATTTCATAAAATTACTATCCAATCCCGCAATCGCCTTCGGCAAAGCACCCTCCGTTTCCACAAATTTATTTTCGCGTTTGATGCGTTCCAACATCGATTGTTTGGCTAACTCATAACGCCCATCTTTTTGAACCCGCCCTTTCAAACGCATCTTTTGTGCTTCAAACGCCTCAGGCAACTTCCGCGAAACCCGTTTAATGATGTGCCAACCCAACGACGATTCAAAAGGCTTGCTAAAATCATTGTCTTTCCGCAAATCAAAAGCCACATCTTCAAAATTTTTCTCATATCTACCGATACCGAAAAAGCCTAAATACCCGCCTCTCGGTGCCGAATACCCGTCTTCCGAAACCACCCGCGCAATTTCATTGAAATCCGCCCCCGGTTGCCCTAACACCGTATAAAGACTATCAATGCGAAATTTCGCATTTTTTTGAACCACGCCTTCTTTGACCTTGCGAATCAAAATATGCGCAACTTCCATTTCCCCCCGCGCATCGCGCCTATCGTTCACCCGAATCAAGTGCCAACCCAAAGGCGATTTCACAGGTTCAGACACTTTTCCGACCTCCGTATTATAGGCAGCCGACTCAATTTGATAAAAACCATCGGGCAACATCGCCGTTACATAACCAATCGAACCACCCGCCTCTTTGGAAGTCTTATCTTCGGAAGCCTCTTTTGCCAATTTGACAAAATCCTCGCCCTTATCCAAGCGCACTTTCAACGCTAAGATTTTTTTATAAGCCACTTCGTCCGAATTATTTTTATCCACCACCGCTAAAATATGGCTGATATTCACATCTTTTTGAATGCGATTATACGCCTCTTTGACCAATTTATCCGTCACTTCGCGGTCCGTCAGGTAAGAATCCGCCAATTGACGGCGATAACCATTCAATTCCTCTTTCAAAACAGGAATCGTATCCAAACGCATTTCCCGCGCCCGCGCCACTTTTAATTTAAATTTGGTATATAAATCCAAATATTCTCTCAAAGATTTCTCCGAAAAATCGGCTTTATCTCCATTCGTTTTGGCATAAATGTATTTAAATTCCGAAACATTGACAGGCGTGCCTTGCACGGTAAATAAAACAGGGTCGGTCTGTCCAAAAGTCGGTAGGCTCATCGTCAAGCCCGAAAAAACAGCTAACGCAGCGATTTTGTTGCGATAATTCATATAGTATGAGGTAAAATTAAATGTAATAAACAAATTTTTTTGGAAACGCAAATATACAAGAATTTAGTTTGTAAGCAGGTGAAAATAGTGTTAGGCAGAGCGATGGGATTTAAAATACCGCAATAGCTGTATGGATTGAATTAGAAATTAGGGAAAATACTTAGTACGGGACAAAAAAGGTGCAGAGCGAATTGGAACGCGGAGGACGCGGATTTTACGGATTTGCGCGGATTTTTTGTAATTTATGCTTAAAACTCCAGCATAAATTACAAAAAATCCGCGCAAATCCGTAAAATCTGTGTCCTCTGCGTTCCAATTGTATCACAACTCCAATAATATTTTGTCTAAAAAATTAAATTTTACTCTTTTGAGACAGCCACTTTCTAATTTAATAACCTTAAAAAAGACAAAAAGGAGTATTGAAGCGTCGCTACGACACGCTTCAATACTCCTTGCAGCACACCGACCTGCATTTTTCAATTATTTTTTTTCGGTTTCCGTCATCCCCTTTTTGAGTTCATCCTCCACATTCGCCCGCGCACTATTGAATTCGCGAATCCCGCGTCCCAAACCGCGCATCAATTCCGGAATTTTGTTGCCGCCAAACAACAACAACATCGCTAAAAAGATAATAAAAATCTCTGAGTTACCCAGCCCGAAAAACAGCATTGGATTCATCATCTGAAATAAAATTTTGATTGTTAGTAATTTAACCTATTTTTATGCGTAAAAATTATTTTTTATCTGGCTCGGACATGCCTTTTTTAATTTCATCTTCAGCACTTGCCCGCGCATTATTGAATTCGCGCATCCCGCGCCCAATGCCGCGCATCAATTCTGGAATCTTGTTGCCGCCGAATAATAACAGCATTGCCAACAAAATAATAAACATTTCTGAGCTACCCATTCCAAACATAAGTATAAAATTTTGATTGTGAGCAATTAACCCATTTTTTATTTGCATCGTTTGCAGACAAAAAGAGCTGTTACAAATCTGTCTCAAAGGTATATTTTATTTTGGAGATAAAAAGTCATTTTTTTATGACGCTTCGTAAAAATATTGGTTCATCCGTACTTTTGGTGGAAACACATAGATTTTGGAAACACATAGGAACATAGGACACATAGATTTTTTTTAAAAGATTGATTTTCAATCTTTTAAAAAAAATCTATGTGTCCTATGTTCCTATGGTTTCCAAAATCTATGTGTTTCCACCAAAATCGCGGATGAGCCAAAATATTTGAATAAAAATCCATTGATAGAAATCACCGTCGCCATGTTTTCGTCCATAAAACATCGGTTTCGCCTGCCACTTCTAAACCTGCATTCCTACCCGCGCCTTCAAAAATCAAAGTGCCGCGTTCAAAAAAACGAATCTGTATAATGGCTTGCAAACTTTCACTCATTTTACCCGTCATTTCGCCTTGAATCGGCGAAATTAAATTGCCTGTACCTGCTTTTGTGGCGGTGAGGTCTAATTGATATTGATTATCTTTGAAACTTAAAAAAACTTGATTATCAATAAATTGTGCTTTC
>JBDKKX010000201.1:0-9197 GCA_039795795.1 Bacteroidota bacterium
TAATCTCCCAAACGGCTTGGTTCGAGTCTTTTTGGATGCACAAACGGGGGCTCTCAATTCATATTATAATCTGTCAAAGAACTTATGTACACAGCACAGGGTCACGACCTGCCCCTACGATTTTTCGTTATTTCATTTAGGATAGGTATATATATATAAATTTTTTGAGCAGTCTCATTCCGTAGTTGTTGTCCATTTCTACAACAAATATGAGTATATTTAAAATATTAAAAATAAATATTCAATTAACTGTCCAAAATATCCACCCAATGTACTTATAGTTTCTACCAATAGTTTGGTAGAAATAGTGTTCGTTTTGGAAAAAAAATGCACCTTTGGAGTTTGGAATGGGTGATTCATATCTCCCTTTCCGAAATCTGAAATCCACAATCTGAAATCCAATGCCTTTACGATTTAGCAATTTGTTTTTAGCGAGTATTTTTGTTTGGTTCTGGTATATCGGCGTGACTTTGCCGATTTATTTTGGGTTAGTGCCGCCCTTATCTATGTCTTTGACGACTTTATTAATGAATTATACCATTTGTGCGGTGGTATTTTATGTCAATTATTACGTTTTGACCCCTTATTTTGTGAAACGACAGGAATATAGTCAACTTTTTTTAATGTTATTTGTATTGGCTATCATTGTTTTATTGATTCGGGAAGGGATGGATAAAATTCATTATTTTGGGATTTTGCAAAATGGCAAACCTTTTTCGCAATTGATGCATCGAACGATGGCAATTATGGGATTTTTAATGATTTCCTCAGCATTTAGTGTGGTAAAGCGGTTGTCGGAGAATCAAAAAGTGCTTTTCGCGCTGGAGAAAAGTAAGTTAGAAGCGGAATTAGCCTTTTTGAAAACGCAGATTAATCCCCATTTTTTGTTTAATACGTTGAATAATATTTATGCTTTGGCGTATTTGAAAGACGAAAAAGCCGCGCCCATGATTTCAAAATTGTCGAATATGTTGCGATATATGTTGTACGAATGTTCGGAATCGCGTGTGCTGTTGAGCAAAGAAGTGGATTTTTTGAAAAATTACATTGATTTACAAGCCATTAAGTCAGAATCCTCGTTGATGATTGATTTTTTTGCTGAAAATGTCTTAGCTGAACATCAAGTTGCACCGTTGATTTTAATCAATTTTGTTGAAAATGCTTTTAAACATTCTTTTTGGGAATCGCATCCAGATGCTTGGGTGAATGTGCATTTAGAAGTTTCGGACGAGCAAGAATTGATTTTTGAAGTGTCGAATTGCAAAAATGAGGATAAACGACCTGCGACTCGACATCATGGCATCGGTCTGACGAATACGAAAAAACAATTGGAACTCAATTATCCGAATCGGCATACCTTGACGATTCAAGAGGAAACGGATAGTTATAATATTTTATTAAAAATTTTTTTGAATGATAAATGATGAATGATGAAGGATGAAGGATGAATTTGCAAAATATTGATTATCAATATTTTGCAAATTCATCCTTCATCATTCATCATTCATCCTTCATCATTCATCCTTTACTATTAAAACGAATACCAAATGACTTATAAATGTCTCATCGTGGATGATGAAGCACCTGCGCGGAAATTATTGAATGATTATGTCCGCAAAATTCCAAATTTAGACTGCGTGCAAGTGTTGTCCAATGCCATTGAAGCCAAAATGTTGATGCACGAAACGGCAATTGATATATTATTTTTGGATATTCAAATGCCTGATTTAACGGGTTTAGAATTGATGAAAATCTTGCCTGAGCCGAAACCTGCTGTCATTTTAACTACTGCATATACTCAATATGCGGTGGAAAGTTATCAATTTGAAGTGGCAGATTATCTCCTCAAACCGATTACTTTTGAACGCTTTTTCCAAGCCGTCAATAAAGTAATTGAACAAAAAAAAGGAGATTCGGAGGCGCAGTGGACTGCCTTTTCGCCCAAAACGGCTGAAACAACGGCGCGACCCGATTATATTTTTGTAAAAGTGAATCAAAAAATTGTCAAAATCGGTTTTGACCAAATTTTATACTTAGAAGGCATGCGGGAATACGTGAGCATCTTTACGACGACGGGCAGACATATTGTTTTGCAATCGTTGAGCCGCTTTTTGGAAGTGTTGCCTGCGGAACGATTTGTGCGGGTGCATCGCTCCTTCATTGTGAATATTGAAAAAATTGATGCGATTGAAAATAATACGATTCACGTCGGGAAAGCGGAAATTGTGATTAGCAAGAGCCAAAAACAAGCGTTTTTGAATTTAATTAATCGAGATATGTTGTTTTGAAAGCGGTACGTTGGAATTGGGATTAAATGGGATTGATTTTTTGGGATTTTTAGGATTTGTGGCGTTTTAATCCCAAAAATCCCAAAAAATCAATCCCATTTAATCCCAAAAAAATCCCATTTAATCCTAATTCCAGCGAATCATCAAAAATGCAGCTTGAAAATCCATAAAATCACGGTGGAAGCTAAGATAAGACCGTCCATCACGCCATAAAACCAATAATCAGATTTCGTAACGATCGAATGGCGAAAAGTCAAAAGTACCATCATATAAGGTGCAGCAAGCGAAATGAGTAGGTCAAAAGCAAGATTTTGTTGGAAAAAGAACCATAACGTTCCGAAAAAGCCAATTGTTATGAAAAATAACATAAAATATAAATCTTTCACAGATGCGTACGTGATAAGACTTTTAATGCCATGATGTTTATCTTCCTTTCTATCCCGAAAATCAAATAAAATACAAATTGGATGAATCAATAAAAATCGATTTGCGATGAAAATCCAATGAATGCCTTGTAAAGCAGGTGCGTTTTTAGCCGATAAAATCGGTAATAGCACCGTTACGAAAGTCCATAAAACGCTCAAATACAATGTTTTAGCGATTGCCCAATGTTGCAAATGGCGGAAAGGACGAAACGGTAATTTCGGTGCGGTGTAGAGCAACGTCAAAAAAGCGGCGGGCAAAAAGTATATCCATAAATTGAAATGTAAAATCAACAATATCGCGGTTAAGATGGAGCTGACAACAAAGCATTTTAATAATATATTTTTATTCGATAATGTCCAAATAATTCTATTGGAATGCGTTATGGAAATGGGCGTTAAATACCAATGTAAACTATAACTGGATAAGGTTGAAAAAAAAAGTAAAGTTGAAAAAAGCGGCGGCAAATCCAGATGAAAGACAGTTGCCGTAAGCCAACTACTGCCCGACGCAATCCAACTGATGAATACATTGGAAAATAAAAAAATATCTATCCATGGTTGAGCTCTTTTTTTCATCACAGCATTTTTTTTGCTAATTTTGGCACAGATTGAACAGATTCCACGAGATTTCACAGATTTTTTTGGATTTTAAGCATTGAAAATCCAAAAAAATCTGTGAAATCTCGTGGAATCTGTTCAATCTGTGATAAATGAGTAATTCGGGGCAAAATTTTAAACTTTTTTCCCAAAAATCAAAACACTCCGTTTCACGCCGTCCAAAACGGTCACTTCGGGCAAATCGCCCCAGATTTCAAAACCCGCCCATTTAAACAATTTAATACTGGGTTCATTGTGCGCGAAAATCAATCCGACGATGTTTTCAATGCCAAACAACGGGGCTTGCGCCAACGAATATGCCAAAACTTGTTTGCCGAAACCTCGTCCGCGCACGATTTCATCCAAATAGATACTAATTTCAACCGTAATATGATACGCAGGACGGTTGTACAAATTTTGAAAACTAACCCAACCCACAATAAAATTATCCTCGTTTTCCACGACCCAAAGTGGACGCGTTGCAGGGTCATGTTCCTCAAACCATTTATAGCGACTTTCAACGGGAATCGGTTCTAAATCCGCCGTCACCATCCGCGAAGGAACGACAGAATTATATATATCAACGATTCTAATTAAATCTATTTTTTGAGCAATTCGGAATCTCATATTTTTAAACAATTTATGTATAAATTAAATTTACAGGGCAAAGAACTCACTTTTTTTTAAAATATTATACTGTTTTGCAAAAAAAATCAAAATTTTGTATCTACTTTAAGCCCTAAATATCGAAAATATCATATTAATTTTAATGGATACTTACATCACTAAAATAACATATTTTTAAAACATTTTTGTAAAAAAAACAACAACAAATTCCCTTGAAACGCTGTTTAATCTGTGAAAAACCCAAACCTTTTTCATACCTTTGCATGATGAAAGAAGCTATTGATACAGCAGTTAAAGCCATAAACGCAGGCGATTATGGCGCGGACAATATTACGGCACTCGAAGGTTTAGAGGCTGTCCGACTCAGACCGAGTATGTACATCGGTTCGACCGATATTGCAGGTTTACACCACTTGGTTTGGGAAGTCGTGGATAACTCCATCGACGAACATTTGGCAGGGCATTGTACTCATATTGAGACGATTATACATGCCGATAATTCTATCACTGTTAAGGATAATGGGCGGGGCATTCCCACAGGCATCCACTCGAAATCGGGGAAATCGGCTTTGGAAGTCGTTTTGACCGTCCTGCACGCGGGCGGCAAATTCGATAAGGATACTTATAAGGTGTCGGGCGGTTTGCACGGCGTTGGGGTTTCGTGCGTGAATGGCTTGTCGGAGTATTTGCGGGCGGAAATCCATCGTGAAGGGAAGATTTTTGTGCAGGAGTATGCGTATGGGAAGCCGCTTGGCGCGATGAAGGTGACGGGCACTTCCACGACGACGGGGACGATTATTACGTTTCGTCCAGATAAAACCATTTTTTCAGAAACGGTTTATAAACACGATACGTTGGCAGCACGGATGCGCGAATTGTCTTTTTTGAATGCGGGTTTAATCCTCAAACTCATTGATGAACGCGTAGATACGCATGGCGAAAGTTATTCCTCTAAAGAGTATGTTTCGCAAGAAGGGTTGACGGGTTTTGTCAAATTTTTGGACGAATCGCGGCAGAAATTGATTGAAAAACCGATTTTTGTGAAGGCAAAGGAGGATGATGTGGAAGTGGAAGTGGCGTTGTCATACAATACGGGTTTTAGTGAAAATGTGTTTTCGTATGTGAATAACATTCATACGAGAGAGGGTGGAACGCATGTTTCGGGTTTTAGAAGGGCGTTGGCGCGCACTTTTAAGCAGTTTGGGGATGATAATGGTTCGTTTAAAAAAATTAAGGAAACGATTTCGGGCGATGATTTTCGAGAAGGGTTGACAGCAGTGGTTTCTGTGAAGGTGCAAGAACCGCAGTTTAAAGGGCAGACGAAAGGCGAATTAGGCAATTCTGAAGTTTTAGGCATCGTGAGTCGGGCGTTAGGCGATGCGTTGAAATATTGGTTGGAAGAACATTTGTCGGAAGCGAAAAAAATCATGGATAAGGTGATTTTATCGGCTTCGGCGCGGCATGCGGCGCAAAAAGCGCGGGAAATGGTGCAACGCAAAACGGTTTTGATGGGTGGTGGCTTGCCGGGGAAGTTGTCGGATTGTTCTTCTAAAAATCCTGCGGAGTCTGAAATCTTCTTGGTGGAGGGCGATTCGGCGGGCGGAACGGCAAAACAAGGGCGCGACCGACATACTCAAGCGATTTTACCCTTGCGCGGTAAGATTTTGAATGTCGAAAAAGCACTCGAACATCGGATTTATGAAAATGAAGAAATTAAAAATATTTTTACAGCGTTGGGCGTTAGAATCGCGGAAAATGAAATTGGCGAACGCTATTTGAATATTGATAAATTGCGTTACCATAAAACGGTGATTATGTGCGATGCCGATGTGGATGGCAGTCATATTACGACGTTGATATTAACTTTTTTCTTTAGGTATATGCGGACGTTGATAGAGAAAGGGCATATTTATATTGCCGCGCCGCCGTTGTATCGGGTTGGGAAAGGGAAGCAATTTCGTTATTGTTGGAATGATGACGAGCGAAAAGATGCGATTTTCTTGTATTCGGGCGGCAAAAATGATGATAGTGTCAAGGTTCAACGGTATAAAGGGCTTGGCGAGATGAATTCGGAGCAACTTTGGGAAACCACGATGGATCCGCAATCTCGGATTTTGCGCAAAGTGACGATTGAAGATGCGATTGAAGCAGACCGTATTTTTTCGATGTTGATGGGCGATGAAGTGCCGCCGCGCCGTGCTTTTATTGAGGCGAATGCGCGTTATGCGAAAGTTGACGCTTAAAATGTGATACAATTGAAACGCGGATGACGCGAATTGGGGCGGATTTACGCGGATTTTTTTTGTGATAATATGCTTAGTACGGGACAAAAAAATTACGATACAAATTGGAACGCGGATGACGCGAATTTTACGGATTTACACGGATTTTTTTGAATTTATGCTGAAAATTCAGCATAAATTCAAAAAAATCCGTGTAAATCCGTAAAATCCGTGTCATCCGTGTTTCAATTCGCTCTACACCTTTTTTGTCCCGTACTAAGGATAATATGGTATTGTCACAAAAAAATCCGCGTAAATCCGTTACAATCTGTGTCATCCGCGTTCCAATCCACTCTAAATTCCGAAAACCAATGAATAAAAGTCTCGAATCCTATAAAAATTTTGTGATTCAAATCGCGACACCATATAGTATGGGTACGGGGTTTTATTTGAAATCCGTGGATTTGATTGTTACGAATTTTCACGTTGTGGAGGGCAATGCGCAAGTCGCGGTCGAAGGCAACGATATGAAAATGCAAATTGTGCCTGTCTTATACACGGATGCACGTTATGATTTGGCGTTTTTGCAAACCCCGACTCAACATAATTTGGCAGAAGTGACCTTAGGCAAAGGTTCTTTAATGAAACCGGGCGATTCGGTTGTCGCGGTTGGACATCCCTTTGATTTGAAATATACGTTCACTAAAGGCATCATTTCCAATCCAAAACATATTGTAAATGAATTGAATTATTTACAACATGATGCGGCGATTAATCCGGGAAATTCTGGTGGACCGTTGTTGAATGAAGCGGGTGAAATTATTGGAGTCAATACGTCTATCGTTGCGAATGCGAATACGATTGGATTTTCGTTGTCGTCGGATTATTTGCAGGAAACGATTGCAGAATATTTGGTCGGCAATCGCGAAAAAGCGACGCGTTGTCATTCTTGCTCGAATATTGTTTTTGAAAGCACGATTGATGGCGAATATTGTCCTGATTGTGGCGCAAAAGCCGAATTACCTTCTGTCGCGCCCGTTTATCAACCCGAAGGCGTGAGTCGAATTGTGGAAGAGATGTTGACCAAAGCAGGTTTTGATGTGCGGTTGTCGCGGCGCGGACCGAGTGGCTGGGAAATCAAACAAGGTAGTGCGCAAATTGATGTGGCTTATCACGCGCAAACGGGGTTAATTATGTGTGATGCACACCTTTGTACATTACCGAAAAAAAATATTCAAAATTTGTATGAATATCTTTTGAGGGAAAATTATGAAAATAGTGGGTTTCAATTTAGTGTGGTTGGGCAAGATGTTGTATTGTCTTTGCTGATTTATGACAAATATTTGAATGAAGATATTGCGGCGGAATTACTTAAAGATTTGTTTGACAAAGCAGATTATTATGATAATATTTTGGTGGAAAAGTATGGCGGCGTTTGGAAAACGGGGTAGGAAGTGCTGGAATTAGGATTAAATGGGATTTTTTTGGGATTAAATGGGATTGATTTTTAGGATTAAAATCCTAAAAAATCCTAAAAATCAATCCCATTTAATCCCAAAAAAATCCCATTTAATCCTAATTCCAACGCCTCGCCTATTCGTACCGCAAAGATTCAATCGGGTCTAATTTCGACGCTTTCATCGCAGGGTACAATCCAGAAAAAAGTCCCACCGCCAAACAGGTCACAAGTCCTAAAAACATCCACAACCAAGGCACAATAAAAGGTCCCTTCAAAATCAAAGAAACCAAGTTTCCCATCAAAACCCCTAAGAATATACCAATAATACCGCCCAATTGACAAATTAAAATTGCCTCAATTAAAAATTGCCAAAGAATATTTTTTCGAGTCGCGCCTAAGGCTTTTGAAATACCAATTTCACGAGTTCGTTCTGTCACCGTGACGAGCATGATATTCATCAAACCGATTGCGGCACCGAGCAACGTTATCAATCCAATGGCAACAGTTGCCATCCGCAAAGCCGTTGTATTTTCCGTCAAAAAGTCTAATAAACCATCACTTTTGCGGACTTCAAAATCTTCTTCTCGTCCTGCAACAGTTTTTCGGATGATTCGGAATAAGCCCGTTGCGGCAGCAGATGCAGGTTCTAAATTCATCGTATTGGCAATCGCGACGCGGATTTGATAATCTTGTCCTTTGGTGTCGTAAATTTCTCGCGCCTTGTCCAACGGCAAAACTGCCATTCTGTCCGCCGCCTGATTGCCCCCACCCGAACCTTTCGATTTCAATACGCCTACTACTTTATATCGAATATGACTTAATAATATATCTGCACCAAGTGCCTTTTCAGGCTTTTTATCGAACAAAATATTGGCTAAATCGGCTCCCAGAATGACTTTTGCCGCCCCAGATTGGATTTCAAGGTCTGAAAAATTGCGTCCATGTTCCAATTCGTAACCATCCACCGATAAGTAATTTTCATCAATACCGAGTACAGTAATGGTTGGATTGGTTTTCGTATCCCCGAATTGAGCCGTCGCGCCACTCGCCGCGTTGATGGAAAGGGTCACTTTGGCAGGTACGTTGTAGCGTTCTTTAAATTCCATCGCTTCGTTATACGTAATGGGATTGCCCAACATTTTGGCAAAACCCCTGCGCCTGCCGCGTGCATTATCGACTTTTCGTTCGATACTGAGCGTATTCGCACCCATATTGTTAAAATTCGAGGTAATCGTGTATAAAGTGCAGTCGAGCGCGGTCAAAATCCCGACTAATGCCATGATACCGATGGCAATAATCATTAATGTAAGCGAGGAACGCAAAGTATTGGAACGCACTGATTTGAATGCTAAACGTAGTATTTCTGAAAAAAGCATGAGTAATATCCGATTTTGGCGATGAAATAACGTAAAAATCGTGCTTTTTGTAGAAAGATGGGTTATTTATAGGATGAATTGCGTTTATTTTTGGATAAGGGTTGGAATTCGGATTAAATGGGATTTTTTTGGGATTAAATGGGATTGATTTTTTGGGATTCT
Source organism: Bacteroidota bacterium (assembly GCA_039795795.1). GTDB lineage: Bacteria > Bacteroidota > Bacteroidia > Chitinophagales > Saprospiraceae > JAAFJT01. The sequence goes on from JBDKKX010000201.1 coordinate 9,157, forward strand.
TAGGATTTTAAATCCCAAAAATCCCAAAAAATCAATCCCAT
>JBDKKX010000202.1:0-9151 GCA_039795795.1 Bacteroidota bacterium
CACGAGATTTTCACAGATTTTTTTTGATTTCAAGCATTAAAAATCAAAAAAAATTTGTGAAAATCTCGTGGAATCTGTTCAATCTGTGTCGAAAAATATTTTTGTCACGTACTGAGGAACTAATCATTAAAATTCGACATTTCATTACAACCATACCACTACCCGGATTTGTAGTATTTTAATCCGAGTAATCCTAAAAAATCAATCCTATTTAATCCCAAAAAAATCCCATTTAATCCTAATTCCGCGCCCCACACTAATTTAAAACACTCAAAGGATGCCTCCGCCCTTCAATTTCAACGCGCCAACCCATACTCTCACCCATCGTGCGCACGACTTCCAACATTTTGTTACCCTGTAATTTCGCCGATTGCAATAATTCGCTTTCATTTGCCTTATCTGCAATAGAATCTTTGGCTTTTTTGTTTAAACGCGTATAATCTTCTGCCTTAAAGCGATTAAACGAGCTTTGTGAAATATCATAATAATCCAAATCATGGTCAATCGCTAAAATCGTAGGTTCAGGCACATTAGAAATGCGCACGATTTTTTGCACATTATCCGTATCAATCTTCACTTTTGACATGTCAAAGCCTGCCGAAACCCGCGCTTTCACACGAATTAACGCTTTTTTTCGGAAACCCGGCAAATCATAACCCCAATAATCGGTATAATCATACACTTCCGAAAAATAACCTTCCACTGTAATTAATTTACACACATTTTTAATGCGTTCCAACAAAACGGCGGCATTTTCGCTGCTTTTTGTTTTAGAACGATTTAACCATCGGTTCACCCAAAAGCCGATGCCAAACGCGGCTATAATCGCCAATAACAAAATAATATTTGTAAAATCTATCATGTCGTAAAATTGATTTTGATAAATGATAGCAATTTTACGCTTTTTTTGGGAAATCCAAGTACAATCACCCTAAAAAATCAAACTTTACACAGGCACTTTAATATCCACACTTTCTCTTAATTCCAAATACATGGTTCGAGCCGACTCATAACGAACATTTGGATCTTTTTGCAATGCAATCGCCATCCAATCTATCAATTCTGTTGGCATCATTTCACCATTTGCCGCTTTCTCTGGAAAAATCGGTGTATCTTCTTGAATGCTTTTTGCTAATGCCTTCCACGTTATACCCATAAATGGCATTTTTTCATAAAATATAAAATACGCTAAAATACCAAGTTGATACACTTCTGACCGACAATCAGGTGTAGTCTTCACTTTTTCAAACGCTCTTGAATCCAATTTTTCAGGCGCAATATATTCTGGGATACCTCCTGTCACCCTTTTTTCAGGACACTTATCATCCAACCGAAACGCCAAATCAAAATCAATGACTTTGACCTGCCCATGTTCCGTTATCAACATATTGCGGGCATGCACGTCGCCATGCACAATGCGCCGCAGGTGCATCCATGCAAACGCATCCAAAATATCCATCAACCAGCCAATGCGCTCCGATAAACTCGGCACCGCCACCTCCAAGCGTTGAAGCAACGATTCACCCGCCACTTTTTCAAGCGCGCCATACGTCAAAACACCTTTTTCCCCCGTTTCCAACACCCGCACAATATTCGGATGACCTTCCAAATCCTTTAAAATGTCGAATTCATACGCAAAATTCTTGCGCCAAGCCTTCAAAACATCGGGATAAATATCGTCTGGGGCGCGCAGCACCTTCAAAATCACCGATTCATGGCAACGCACCTCTTCTCCGATATAAATTTCCGTCGGTGCTTGCGAAGCCAACCGATTTTCAACCTTGTACGACCCGAATTGAAACCCCATTTCCAACGGTTTCAATTCCCCTTCCTCCGAAAAATCTTCTTTCAAAATCGCAGCCACATCTTGAGACACCAACACATCGCGCCGCACCATGTCCTCGAAAAAACGTTTTGCAACAGGCACAACCTCCTCTACTGGCGTTTCTATTTGTTCCGCAAACAGTTCAAACGCCTCTTGCGGCAAAACAAGCCTTTCAAAACACATCAAAAAAGCGTGAATCGTCGCATTGACAGACAATTTTCGACCCGTTTCGATGTTATACCAAAGAAACGATTCCCCTTTCTTGATTTTCTGAATCTCTTCAACGGCTAAATCTTCGACTTCTTCGGATGGGATTAATTTGTAATGTGGAGAACATATATATTTCATCATTGTATGTAAATAGTTATTAATCAGTTTTTATTAAGGTTTACGAAAATTCCTGCTCAATCAGATGATTCTGACGTAGGATTGAGGTGCAAAGATGCTACTATGCCAAAACAAGACCAGTTTTTATATCAAAAATAATTATATTTTCAATATAATAATTGGCTAAAAGCGCAATGGACAAAACCGCCTTCTTGCTAATATTGAACAAATAGATCAGGCGGTTTTGCCATTATTTAGGCTAACTAAACGAATCCATTACATTATTAACATCTGCCACCGCCGTTATGACCTCCGCCATTGTGACCACCCCCATTGTGACCGCCGCCGTTATGACCTCCGCCATTGTGACCGCCACCGTTATGACCACCGCCGTTGTGACCGCCGCCGTCATGACCACCGCCATTGTGACCGCCACCATTATGACCACCGCCGTCATGACCACCGCCGTTATGACCACCGCTGCTACCACCACCGCCTTTAATGGCAGCCATATCATTAGCAACTAATACTTGGATTTTTTCTTCTGAAAGAAGTGATTTCAAATTCTTTTTCATCTTAAAACTCTGATTTTGTTGGTAAAAAAATAAATGGATATATAAGCATGCTGCCCTGTACAGTTTGGCAGTATTCTTCAAAAGAATCACCGTGTATTGCCTATGATATAGACAATACAAATTATAACTTCGGAAATTTTTAAACAAAAAAACTTTGTTTACAATGTGTGCCGCCTTCCGCTAAATTGATTTTTTGTTATCATAGCTCAAAAAAGTGTCCCTACCGATGTCCACATGAACGGCACATTGACATCCGCATCCCAATAATTTTTAAATTGTTCATGTTTTGTAACGATATTATAGAACAACGGCGAACCTTCGTCGGCTGCAACAATCGGCGCATTGACAGACAATTTCCGACCCGTTCCGATGTTATGCCAAAGAAAAGATTCCTTTTTCTTGATTTTCTGAACCTCTTTAACGGCTAAATCTTCGACTTCTTCTGAGGGAATTAATTTGTAATGTTGAGAATATATATATTTCACCATCGTATGTAGATCGTTATTAATCCGTTTTTATATAAGGTTTACGAAAATTCTCGCTCAATCGAATGATTCGGACGCAAGATTGAGGCGTGAAAGTGTTATTATGTTTCAAAAAACCAATTTTTGTATCAAAAATCATCAAGTATTCAAAATGATAATTGTCTAAAAGCGCAATGGACAAAACCGCCTTCTTGTTAAGATTGAACAAACAGACAGGCGGTTTTGCCATTCCTTAGGCTAACTAAACGAATCCATTACATTAATATATACTCACAAATGCCAAACGGCAATTGTTCGTATGACTAACAACATGGACGGCAACCGCCCCAGCCACCACCTTTTCCAGTGTGACCTGTGTGACCACCACCTTTTCCAGTGTGTCCTGAGTGTCCACCGCCTTTGCCAGTGTGTCCTGAGTGTCCGCCGCCTTTTCCAGTGTGACCTGTATGACCGCAACCTTTTCCAGTGTTACCTGAGTGACCGCCGCCGCCTTTGATGACAGCCATATCATTAGCCACTAATACTTGGATGTTTTCTTCTGAAAGAAGAGATTTCAAATTCTTTGTCATTTTAAACTCTGATTTTGTTGGTAAAAAAATAAAATGGATATTAAGCATGCTGCCCTGTACAGTTTGGCAGTATTCTTCAAAGAAATCACTGTGTATCCCCTGTGTCCTGTAGGGAATACAAATTACAACTTCGGAAATTTTTTTAAACAGAAAAGAAAGTATTTTTAAACCAAAAAGTTTAAAAGTGTATCACTTTACTTTCTTCAATAACTACCGAAAGAGTAAGATTTAAAGTTCCAAAAACCCGATAGATGGCGAACACATTTGACAACGCTTTATCGGGATTGCGATGCAAAGGTACAGGCGTTTTTTTAAGATGCAAATTTTTTTCCGTTTTTTTTTGCTTTTTCTTCACAATTTTTAAAATAATATTTGTGTAATGACGAAGTTTTAAAAATTTAATTTCTACCCAAAAATATTTTTTAAATTTTATGATATTTTTACAAATTCGTTTTTTAAATCAAATCAAGTAGAAATTGAAAAGTCCCTGTAAATCAATGATTTACAAGGACTCTTTGAACGGTCATTTTAGACCTGTATTTATACGTTTTAAAACAATGTGTTTATTTATATTTACAAAAACCTTCATTCAAAACGTCGATTAAAGGGGTAGGACACACGGTTGAACCCGCAGGCGGCTCCAAATAATCGCCTGTAATTTCCCAAATAATCGCACCCTTCAAACCCTTGTTTACGATGTATGCCGCCTTCCGCAAAATCGATTTTTTGTTATCATAACTCAAAAAAGTACCTCCACCGATGTCCACCATGAACGGCACATTGGCATCCGCATCCCAATAATTTTTAAATTGTTTATGCCTTTTGACGATATTATAGAACAATGGCGAACCTTCGTCGTCCGCAAAAGTGGCATTATCTGGGATTTTAGTCGTCGGCGCGAACAAGCCAGTGCCATCCGTTTTAACACTTCGCCCATAAAAAGCAACGCCTGCGGCAATTTTATTCGCAGGCACTTTATATTTTTTTATCAAGCGACTGATGGAAGCATCCAAATTCAACACCGTATCCGCCGCATACGCAGGGTAAAGCGGCGAATTATGCCCCGCAGACGGACTCCACGAACCATTATAATCATAACTCATCACATTCATAATGTCCAAAATCTTGGAAACGGGCTTCCATTCTATATTCGCCATATTTTGCGGAGACGCGCCAAGTGCCGCCGTCAACAGATACTTTTTATTTTTTTTCAGCCCGCACACGGTCAAAGTATCTCGAATCTGACGCAACAATAATGTGAAATTTTTCTTATCCTGCGGCGTACCCCCATGTTCCGTATAACCGGGGTATTCCCAATCAATATCAATCCCATCGATATTATATTTTTCTATCAAGAGTCGGCAATGATGTGAAAATTGAGCGCGAGTTATAGGGTTCGCGGAAATCACTGGAAACACATTGGAAAGCGTCCAGCCGCCAATCGAAATCATCACTTTTACATTATTTTGATGCGCCAACGTCACCAAAGAAGTGGCAGGATTCGAGGTTTTTGTCTTCCAATCGACTTCTCCTTCCAATAAATTTTGGTCTGCCCAAGCATCCGTGCCTTTTAACGAACCATCCAGCTGCGGTTGAAAGAACGCATAATTAATAATCGAATATTTTTTATACTTAATCGTTGCAGGACGTACCATTTTGTCGCGGTCGTACCATTGCCAAGACGGGTAATATCCAATGATTTCACGACAGGGCTGTGCATCTGCTCGCCGACACTGCATAAAAATCAAGGCAACAAGTACCAAAATACCATTTTTTTGAAGCAAGCTCATAGTTTTATAGGTATGGTTTTAGTGAAAAAATAAAGGAATTCCTTTTCCAAAAACGCGCAAAGTTACGACCAAACGTGCAAAATGTCAATTTATTTGGAGATTAGCGGTTCAATTGCTACTTTTGCGGCAAAAATACATGAATCCTATTATGGTATTGCTCAAAAACGTTGTTATTCTCGCGCCTGATTCCGACTTGCATGGACGCTCAAAAGATATTTTCATCGAAAATGGTATCATCAAAAAAGTGACAAACCATTTTGACGCGCCGATTGGAACGCAAATTATCGAAAAACAAGGTATGCACGTTTCGATGGGTTGGATGGATGTGGGCGTTTTGGCAGGTGACCCTGGTTTTGAACATCGAGAAGATTTGGAGTCGGTTTCGCAAGCGGCGGCGGCTGGTGGGTTTACGGCAATTGCCCTGTATCCTAATACAAATCCTACAATTGATTCAAAATCAACTGTTTTATACATTAAAAATAAAAATTATAATCCTCTTACGACCATTTATCCAATTGGGGCGTTGTCTGTCGGCTGTCAAGGCAAAGACATTACAGAAATGATGGATATGCAGCAAGCGGGTGCGATTGCGTTTGCGGACGGGCATCGTTCTGTGCAAAATGCGGGGCTTTTAATGCGCGGTTTGCAGTACGCGAAAGCGTGTAATGCGTTGATAATCAATGTTCCACACGACGAGACGATTGGCGGACATGGGCAAATGAATGAGGGCATTGTCAGCACGTCGCTGGGTCTGACGGGGTTGCCTGCGATGGCGGAGGAATTGATGATTCAACGCGATTTGCATTTGGTGGCTTATACAGGTGGGCGATTGCATTTTGCAGGGATTTCGACGGAGCATTCTGTCGAATTAATTCGAGAAGCAAAGCGTAAAGGATTGAAAATCAGTGCTTCCGTGAATATTATGAACCTGTGTTTTACGGATTCAGCCTTATCGACTTTTGATGCACATTATAAGGTGATGCCGCCTTTGCGCACGAATTCGGATGTGGAGGCGTTGATACGCGGGTTGAAAGATGGAACGATTGATTTTATTTCGTCGGGGCATACGCCTGTGGAGATTGAAAAGAAAAATTTAGAGTTTCCTTATGCAAAATTTGGCGTGATTGGTTTGGAAAGTTTTTTTGGATTAGTTAATTTGTATTTACATAAAAAATTGAGTCTCAATACAATCATTCAAAGAATGACGACGGTTCCACGTCAATTATTTGGATTAGAGTTGCCTAAAATAGAAGCAGGAGCGATGGCAGATTTCACCCTTTTTAATCCAAATGAAAATTATATTTTTGAAAATAAGCATATTTATTCCAAATCTAAAAATACGCCTTTGATTGGTAAAACATTAAAAGGTAAAGTTTTAGGCGTGATTAAAAATAAAAATATTCGACTCTTTAACGCGTAAGCATCATAAATCATTGGCTGGCATTTACATACATATTCCGTTTTGCAAACAAGCGTGTAATTATTGCAATTTTCATTTTTCCACTTCCTTGCGGCAACAGTCGGTGATGGTGGATGCGATTGTGCGCGAATTGTCGTTGCGGCGCGATTATTTGAAAAATGAAAAAATCGACACCATATATATAGGTGGTGGTACGCCGTCCCTTTTGGCTGAGAAACAATTAACAAAGGTTTTTGAAAAACTTTTTAATGAATATGAGGTTTCGGCAAGTGCTGAAATCACTTTAGAAGCAAATCCAGATGATTTGTCTTTGAATTATTTGCAAATGTTGAAAAATCATACGCCTATTAATCGATTAAGTATTGGTATTCAATCTTTTGCAGATGAAGATTTAAATTATATGAATCGGGCGCATAATGCGAAGGAAGCGCGTGTCTGTATCGAAAATGCCTTAAAATTGGGTTTTCATAACTTGACGGTTGACCTTATTTACGGCACGCCGACGACTTCGCATGAACAATGGTTCAAAAATTTAAATACGATTTTTGATTATAAGATTCCACATATCTCGTGTTATGCGTTGACGGTTGAGCCGAAAACGCCTTTGGATAAACAAATTCGCTTGCAAAAAAATTTACCCGTGAGTGATGAACATGCAGCAGAACAATTTGAAATTTTAATGCAAGAGATGTCGCAAAATAGTTATATCCATTATGAAATTTCTAATTTTTCAAAAAAAGATATGTATTCAAAACACAATGCTAATTATTGGAAAGGGATTTCGTATTTGGGTGTGGGTCCGTCGGCACATTCCTTTGATGGGGCGAGTCGGCAATGGAATGTGGCAAATAATCATCGGTATTTGAAAAGCATTGAGATAGAAAATTTGGATTTTGAAAAAGAAGTTTTGACATTGCATCAACGATATAATGAATATGTGATGACGGCTTTGCGCACGATTTGGGGAGTAGATATTCAACATATTCAGAAAAAATTTAGTATTAAAATGAGGCATTTTTTTGAAAAAAAAGTAAAGCAATTCATTGATAATGAATTAGTTGTGATGCAAAATGGATTTTATATTTTAACGCCAAAAGGGAAATTTTTAGCAGATGGTATCGCCTCAGAATTATTTCTTTAAACGTGCAAACCCATCGGTAAACAGGTAAAGCTGGGCTTGATTTTTAAGGGAGTGGTATGAATGTCGAATTTCAATGATTGATGCTCAATCGTTTTCTATTTCAAAAACGTTACACTACCGATTTTCAATACGATAGGTGTCCTCTGTCCTTATTTAAGTCATTTTTTTGCCTGCATTTGTCGAAAAATGGGAATGATTTTTAAGAAATAGTTGTTATTTTTGCATCTGAATCATTATCGAAAATTATTCTTTTTTATGAAAAATAAAACTACCGCAGGCTTATTAAGCGTGTTTCTCGGCGTATTTGGGGTACAATTTTTTTATTTGGGCAATTTTGGCTTAGGCATTATGGCAGTTGCGTTCACTTTTTCGCACCTTGCAAAATGGTCTTTCATTATTGGACTCATTCAAGGTATTATTTTATTAACGATGGATAAGGAGGAATTTGATAAAAAATACAATACAAAATCGTGGAAAGACCAGAAAAATCGCAAAAATCAAGGTTATCCGCCTCAAAATCAGCAATATCCACCGCAATATCCGCCCAAACAACAAGAATATCCGCCACAATATCCGCCGCGTTATGAACGGGCACCCCCACCGCCCGTTGTCAATACAGGTGGTTTGACGAGTCAGCAACGAATACAAATGGAAGGTTTGCGGACAGAAGGTTTGAAAAAACAGGCAGAATACGATTTCAAAGGCGCGATTGAAGCGTTTGGAAAAGCGATTGATATAGATGCAAAAGATAATTTATTACATTGGCAATTGGCTTGTTGCTATTCGGAGGAGGAAAACACGAATTTAGCCTTATATCATTTGGAAAAAGCCGTTGAAAACGGTTTTAAAGATTTTGAAAAAATTAAAAAAGAGGATACCTTAGCGTTCTTGCGGATTCAACCCGAATTTGAACCTTTTGTCAAAAATAATTATAAACGAGTCGAAACCATTGAAAATCAAGGACTTTTAGAAAGGTTGAAACACCTTGCTTCGTTGCGCGAACGCGGGCTTTTAAGTGA